>NZ_JASDCZ010000065.1:0-12313 GCF_030407635.1 Micrococcus sp. APC 4021 | reverse complement strand
GCGGGCCCGGGGGGAACGGCGACACGCGGGCCTCAGCATAGGCGGTCCGCGCGGCGGGTGTCAGGTCGCCGACGAATGACAGCCGTGTGATTCCACGGATCTCGGGCGCCCGGGCGGAGCCCGGGCCGTCGAGGCGCTCAGCTCGGTGCGGGGCGGCGGAGTTGATGTTGCTTGGCGGGATCTCTCCAGAGGGATCAGAAGGAGTGGTAGCGAGTGTGGATCCTGTGGAGAACGCCGTTCTACCGCGGCACCATGCGGATCCGGTTGGGGGAACCGTGTGGACGCCCGCTCGTTCGGGGTGTGCATCCGGTGTGGACGAGCCTCGGAGGCCCTCCCCCCGCTCTGCACAGGCCCGACCGGGGTTGTCCAGACTCATCCCCGGATCCACCCCCCAGTTGTCCACATTCCTGTCCACAGGACGCGTCCACACCCGTCGAAATCCGCGAGATCATGCGGTTTTCGGCTGTGGAGATCTGTGGATACGTGTGGACCACCGAATGACATCCGTGTGATTCACCAGCCTGTGCACCGTCGTCGTCCCCAGGGGTGTGGACGCGGCGTGAGCGGCCTGATTCCGCCATCCACAGGCGCGGAGGTTGTCCACAGTGGCGGGGGTTCTCCACAGAGTTGTCCACACCGGTGGACAATGTGGAAGAAGACTCGAGTCCCGGTCGAAGGTTCGAACCGGGACTCGAGGGGGCAGTGGGTGGCTCAGGCGCCGCGCTGTTTCCGCTTGATCTCGTTGGTGAGCTCGGTGACCTGGTTGTAGATCGTCCGCCGCTCGGCCATCAGCTCGCGGATCTTGCGGTCCGCGTGGATGACGGTGGTGTGGTCGCGGCCGCCCAGGACCTGACCGATCTTGGGCAGCGACATCTCGGTCAGCTCGCGCAGCAGGTACATGGCGATCTGCCGCGCCGTCACCAGCGTGCGGGTGCGGGACTTGCTGGTCAGCTCCTCGAGGGTGAGATTGAAGTACTCCCCCGTGGCGTGCAGGATCAGCTCCGGCGTGATCTCGTGCGCCGTCTCGTCCGTGATCAGGTCCTTGAGCACATGCTCGGCCAGCTCGATGTCCACGGTCTGCCGGTTGAGCGAGGCGAACGCGGTCACGCGGATCAGCGCGCCCTCGAGCTCGCGGATGTTCGTGGAGATGCGCGAGGCGATGTACTCCAGCGCCTCCGGCGGGGCCACGAGCCCCTCGGCCTCCGCCTTCTTCCGGAGGATCGCGATGCGCGTCTCGAGGTCCGGCGGCTGGATGTCCGTGATCAGCCCCCACTCGAAGCGGGAGCGCAGCCGGTCCTCGAACCCGGAGAGCTGCTTGGGCGGCAGGTCCGAGGTGATGACCACCTGCTTGTTGTTGTTGTAGAGCGTGTTGAAGGTGTGGAAGAACTCCTCGACCGTCGCCTCCTTGTCCGCCAGGAACTGGATGTCGTCGATCAGCAGGATGTCCACGTTGCGGTAGACCTGCTTGAACGAGGCGCCCTCGTCGTGACGGATGGAGTTGATGAAGTCGTTGGTGAACTCCTCCGAGTTCACGTACCGCACCCGCAGGCCCGGGTAGAGGCGACGGGCGTAGTGCCCGATCGCGTGCAGCAGGTGCGTCTTGCCCAGGCCGGACTCGCCGTAGATGAACAGCGGGTTGTACGCCTTCGCCGGCGCCTCGGCCACCGCGTTCGCGGCGGCGTGCGCGAACCGGTTGGACGAGCCGATCACGAACGTCTCGAAGTGGTAGCGGTCGTTGAGGCGGCTGGTCTCCGCGGACGTCGACGGCGGCGCGGGGGTCGGCTTGCCGTTCCCGTTCCCGTTCGGGGCCGCGGTCGCGGCGGGCGCGACGTCGGCCGGCGGCTCGATGCGGAAGCCCGGCAGCTCCTCGGCGACGGCGCGGCGGGAGGTGGCGGCGGTCGCGGCCGGGGGCAGCTCGACGTCCGGCGCCGCGGCGCCGGACGGCCCGCCGGCGAGGGAGGAGCGGCGGGCCTCGGACGAGGGGGTGCGCGGCGGCTGCAGGTTCGCGTCGATCGAGATGGCCAGCAGGATCTCCTCGCGGAACTCCTTGGTCAGGGCGTCCGTGAGGGCGTCGGCCACCTGGGTGCCCTGGAGCGTCTCGCGAGTGGTCTCGTTCGGCACGGCCAGCAGGAGCGTGTTGCCGATGAGGCCCTGCGGCTGGGCCAGGTAGACGAAGCCCATCAGGCGGGCGCTGACCCGCGCGTCGTCCTCGAGGGAGCCCACGACGGAGCGCCACGAGCTGAGCACGGCCTGGTCTGCCACCACGGAGGCTTCCTTTCCTGGGACAGACGGCCCCGGGGACGGGGGCGGCTGCGCGAGACGGACGACGGTGCTCGGAGTCTAACGGTTGTCCACAGGGTTGTGCACAGACGGTGGACAACCCCTATCATCCTGTGGACGACCGCCCCGGGCGCCCACGGGCGCCCGGGATCCGCGCGCACCCGTTTGACCCCTGCGTACCCCGGCCACTAGAGTTGTCTGGTCCCCCGGGTGTCGGTTGATCGTGCCCGCCGGGGATTTCATGTCAGAGCCTCACCGGTCCTTCCCCCTGGTCCACCTGCTCAGGTCGACGGTCGAAGGCACACAACACGTCGTGGAGAGATCACAGTGACCAAGCGCACGTTCCAGCCCAACAACCGCCGTCGTGCCCGCAAGCACGGCTTCCGTGCCCGCATGCGCACCCGCGCCGGCCGCGCCATCCTGTCCGCTCGCCGCGGCAAGAACCGCGCCGAGCTGTCCGCCTGAGGACCTCGGTCCAGGGACGGCGCGCCCCGTGCTGCCCCGTGACCGTCGCGTCCGCACGCCCGCGGAGTTCCGTCACCTCGGTCGCACCGGCACCCGCGCGGGTCGGCGCACCGTCGTGGTGAGCGTCGCCACGGACCCCGATCAGACCCGGTCCACGTCGCCGAGCGCCCCTCGGCCGCGGGCCGGGTTCGTCGTGTCCAAGGCCGTGGGGAACGCGGTGACCCGCAACCGGGTGAAGCGGCGGCTGCGCGCCGTCGTCGCGGATCAGATGCGCCTGCCCCCGCTGCGCGACCTGCCGGTTCTGGTGCAGGTCCGCGCGCTGCCGGCCGCCGCCGAGGCGGACTACGCGCTGCTGCGCCGCGAGACCGTCGGCGCGCTCGGCAAGGCCCTGAAGCCGCACCTGCCCGCCGCCTCGGAGCACGCGTAGATGACCGTCACGCCCTCGCCCTTCGTCGTGCTCGAGCCCTCCCGTGAGTGGGGGCCGCTGCGCGCGCTGCCGTCCGCCCTGCTGGCCGGCCTGCTCACGGTCTATCGGGCCGTGGTCTCCCCGCTGTACGGACCCGTGTGCCGGTTCTTCCCCAGCTGCTCCGCCTACGGGCTGGAGGCCGTGCACGTGCACGGCGCGGTCAAGGGGTCGTGGCTCGCCGCGCGGCGCATCGGCCGGTGCCATCCCTGGAACGACGGCGGCGTGGACCCGGTCCCGCCCGGGCACCGACGCTGGCCGCCGGGCCGGCAGCCGCGCATCCTCACCCTGAACCACCCTCCCATCCCACCTGATCTCCCGCAGGAGGATTGACCCCCATGTTCGAAGCCATCCTCTCCCCGTTCCGCTGGCTGATGTCCTGGCTGCTCGGGGCGTTCCACAGCATCCTGGAGTTTGCGGGCCTGCCCGCGGACTCCGGCTGGACGTGGGCCCTGTCCATCCTCCTGCTGGTGGTGCTCATCCGCACCCTGCTGATCCCGCTGTTCGTCAAGCAGATCAAGGCGCAGCGCGCCATGCAGGCCATCCAGCCCGAGCTGCAGAAGCTGCAGGCCAAGTACAAGGGCAAGAAGGACCAGCTCTCCCGCCAGGCCATGGCCATGGAGCAGCAGGCGCTCATGAAGGAGCACAAGGCGAACCCGTTCGCCGCCTGCCTGCCGCTGCTGATCCAGATGCCGTTCTTCTTCGCGCTCTACCAGGTGCTGATCGGCGCCCGCGGCGCGGCGGAGCGCGGCGAGGCCATGGACGCCCTGTCCGCGGACCAGATCCGCTCCTTCGAGGGCTCCACGATCTTCGGCGCCCGCATGTCGGACACCTTCATGAACTCGCTCGGCGCGCCGGGCAGCGGGCCCGTGATCGTCACGGCGATCGTGCTGATCCTGCTCATGTCGGGCTCGATGTTCTTCATGCAGAAGATGCTCATGACGAAGAACATGACGCAGCAGGCCCTCTCCGGGCCCATGATGCAGACGCAGCAGATCATGCTCTACGCCATGCCCCTGATCTTCGGCATCGGCGGCATCAACTTCCCGATCGGCGTGCTCCTGTACTGGACCTACTCCAACTTCTGGGCCGTCGGCCAGCAGTGGTGGATCATCCGCAACAACCCGACCCCGGGCTCCCTCGCCGAGAAGGAGCTCAACGAGCGCCGCGCCGCCAAGGGCCTGCCCCCCGTGGGCCAGAAGGTGTCGAACGCCGAGGCCACGCCCTCGTCCGCGCACACCCAGGCGGGCCGCGGCGGTGCCGTGCTGAACGGTGAGGTCGTCCGCCAGTCGGGTCAGCGCGTCCAGCCCCAGCGCAAGAACCGCAGGAGGAAGTGAGCATGTCCGCCGAGAACGTGACCCCGGCCTCCGAGGCCGAGGACGCCGTCGTCGAGACCCCCGTGGGCCAGGGCTCTCGCGTCGCGGAGCAGGACGGTGCCGCCGTCTCGGAGGCGGTGCGCCGCCTCGAGGAGGAGGGCGACGTCGCCGCGGACTACGTCGAGGAGCTGCTCGACATCGCGGACCTGGACGGGGACATCGACATCGAGGTCCGCGACGGGCGCACGTACGTGTCCGTCGTCTCCGAGGACCACGATGAGCGCCTGGACGGCCTCGTCGGCCCCGACGGCCGCACCCTGGAGGCCCTGCAGGAGCTCGTCCGGCTGGCCGTGCTCGCCGCCACGGGGCACCGCTCCCGGCTGATCCTGGACGTCTGCGGGCACCGGGAGCGCCGCAACGTCGCCCTGCGCACCGCCGCCCAGGCGGCCGTCGAGCGCGTCCGCGCCGGCGAGGGTCCCGTGCACCTCGAGCCCATGGGCGCGTACGAGCGCAAGATCGTCCACGACGTCGTCGCGGACGCCGGCCTGACCTCCGAGTCGGAGGGCGAGGGCGCCCGCCGGCACGTGGTCATCTCCGCCGATGACTGAGCAGGGTTCGGCCTACGAGCGGCGCCCCGGGCTGGATCCGCGGGACCGGGGCGACCGTCCCGCACCCGTGGGACAGCCGGCACCGCCGCTGACCGATGCGCTGCGGCCGGCCGCCGTCGAGCTGTTCGGCGAGGCCCTCCCCCGGGCCGAGGCGTACGTGGCCCACCTGGCGGACACCGGCATCGAGTGGGGCCTGATCGGCCCGCGCGAGGCGCCCCGTCTCTGGGAGCGCCACGTCCTGAACTGCGCCGTGGTCGAGGAGCTCCTCCCGCAGGGTGCGCTCGTGGCCGACGTCGGCTCCGGTGCGGGCCTGCCCGGCCTGTGCCTCGCGCTCGCGCGCCCCGACTGCCAGTTCCTGCTCATCGAGCCGCTCGAGCGGCGCGTGGAGTGGCTGGACATGGTGGTCGCCGACCTCGGCCTGGAGAACGTGGACGTGATCCGCGGCCGCGCCGAGCAGGTCTCCGGGAACCTCGACGTCGACGTCGTGACCGCCCGCGCCGTGTCCGCGCTGAAGACCCTCGTGCCGCTGACCATGCCGATGCTGCAGGGCGCCGGGGAGCTGCTGGCCATCAAGGGCCGCTCCGCGGCCGACGAGATCGCCGCCGCCCGCAAGGTCCTGCGCAAGTATGGTGGTGCCGAGCCCGAGATCCTCACGGTGGGCGAGGGCCTGCTGCCCGAGACCACCACCGTCGTGCGCGTCAGCGCGCGTCCCCGCTGACCCCTCCCCCACCGGGACGGGACGGGCCGGGCGGCAGCAGATCCGCACACCCGCGACCCAGGAGGTAGAGCCGCATGGCGCAGGAGCAGGAGAGCCGGGGTGGGGCCTGGAGGGCCCTGCGCCAGAAGTGGACCGGCCGGACCGCCGAGAAGGGCGGCGCCGACGTCGAGGAGCCCGCGCGGCTCCAGCGGCGCCGTCTGACGCGCCCCGACCGCACCCGCGTGTTCACGACGTCCAACCAGAAGGGCGGCGTCGGCAAGACGACGACGACGGTCAACCTGGCCGCGGCCCTCGCCCGCGCGGGCATGCGGGTGATGGTGGTCGACATCGACCCGCAGGGCAATGCGTCCACCGCGCTGAACATCCCCCACACCGGAGACGTCGCCTCCGTGTACGACGTGCTCCTGGGCGAGATGGAGATCCAGGACGTCGTGCAGGACGCCCCGGACGTGGACGGCCTGCAGGTGGTGCCCGCGACGATCGACCTGGCCGGTGCCGAGATCGAGCTGGTCTCGCTGGTGGCCCGCGAACAGCGACTGTCTCGAGCGCTCGAGGCGTACACCGCCTGGCGCGAGGAGGACGGCCAGGAGCGGCTGGACTACGTGTTCATCGACTGCCCGCCGTCCCTGGGCCTGCTGACGGTCAACGCGTTCGTGGCGGCCGAGGAGGTGCTCATCCCGATCCAGGCCGAGTACTACGCCCTCGAGGGCCTCTCCCAGCTGCTCAAGAACGTGCAGATGATCCAGAAGCACCTGAACCCGCGTCTCCAGGTGAGCACCATCCTGCTGACGATGTTCGACGCGCGGACCAACCTCGCCGTGCAGGTGGCGGAGGAGGTCCGGACGCACTTCCCGGAGCAGCTGCTGAACACCGCGATCCCCCGCAACGTCCGCATCTCCGAGGCCCCCAGCTATCAGCAGACGGTGCTGACCTACGACCCGGCCTCGGCCGGCGCCGTGGCGTACCGGGAGGCGGCCGCGGAGATCGCCGGCCGCGGTGCGCCGACGGCCCTGAAGAGCTGACGCCCAGGCGACCCGCTGTTGCGGTCGCCAAATGGCGCTGCTGACGACGACGAAGCCCGCCGGAGGGAGCGATCCCCCGGCGGGCTTCGTCGTGAGTGAGCGTGGCCCGGAAGATGGGGGGTGAAAAGACAAGCGGAAACGCTGGGCATATCGGAAGTTCGTGTTTCACGTGAAACGACCTTCTCTGAGGGTGCGAGCGTGGTGCCGCCGCGGCGGGACGATGGGGAGGGGTGCCCGTGGTGGACCGCTCCCATCTGTCCCGCTCCCCTCTCTTCCGCTGGGCCGGCGCCTCCGCCGCCGGCCAGGCGCACCTGTCGCGAGGCCTGGGTGCAGCCGCGGGCGGCGACGCACGAACTCACGGGGTGAACGGCATGGCGGCGGGGCGGAGACGGCGGCTGTGTGGGGGCCGGCGGTGCACGCTGCGTTGAAGTGCTCCGCGAGGGCTGCGCGACGCGTGGGGAACGTCCTGGCCGCCGGGCGCGGCCGTGCAGGGTATAATCCGTCCCTCCTCCTTCACCCGGGTGCGCTGCAGCCTCGAGGATGCAGCCAGCGAGCAGGCCGGGTGCTGTGACTGGGTGCCCCCTCTCCCCCACGGTCAGACCTCCTCGCCGTCGGTGACGTGCAGGGAATCGGGGCCAGAGCGGAGCACGGGCCGTGGTGTCGCCGCGAGGCACGCGGCCGGTCTGCCGTCAGCGTGTGCGAGAGCAGACGTCAGCGGCGATGGTGGGCTGCTGTGATTCGTCTGAGTTGGAGGGGCCGAACGGCGGCGCCAGAAGGACAGTTCTACTGTGCATTCCTGTGTACGGAGTAGGAGAGAGTCCGGCGAAGAGGGGCGGCCGCACGCCCCCAATGTATACAAAGACAAGCATGTGAGCTGGCACTTTGCGGAGTCAGCAGTGGTTAGCGGCTATCGTCGATGTTGATATGTGGACAAGATCTGTGGACAAGGGGACGCCGTGGGTAGGTGGCCGTGGGTGCCACCATGGCGCTGGTTGGTCTGGCGAATCCCCAGCGCGGCCCGACGGCTAGGTACGGGGTCGGCAGGGGAATGCTGAGTCAGCCTGGGTCCCCTCCCCCGGGAAACCCGCATCAGCTCAGTGCGGGACGCTCAGGCCACACGGTTCTGACCCCTGCAACGACGTGGAAGCAGGACGTCGATCACTCAGGTGGTGGCCGGGGGTTTCACGTAAAACACGATGCTCGCGCGTAGATCTAGCGTCGATCCCCGGAGGGAGCCGCGTGCGGACGGACGGGTGAAGACCCGGTTCCACACGAGTCGGACGTGAAACTTAATGGGCAAAATGGGCAGACGGGAGGAATGGGCCCGGTCTGTCGGGCGGAACGGCCTGCCATATGTCTGTACGGCCGCTGCTGACGGCAGCGACTACATCGAACAGTACGGTCAACGGCACAAGTCGGTGCAAGCTGCGCGACATGGGACCCGCGACCCGGCGTTCGTGCCCAGTACGCCGCCACGTTTCACGTGAAACCGAACGACCGACGTCCGGCGCTCGACGCGCCCGGGTCACGACGTCAGCAGCGCGAGGAGTCTGAACCTCGAACGCATCTCACGCCTCCTATGGACGCCAGTATCTGAATGCAACCCGCTCGTGGGCGGACTTCCGTGGCACGAGTGCATGGTCGAATCTTCGAACGATACGTTTCACGTGAAATGAGCTTCGGGTGAAAGCGCCGTGCCGCGAGGTCACAATCCCAGGCGATCCAGGGAGCACACGATCCGTGCCGGGAGCGAGCTGACCGAGAATGGCGCAGTAATGTGGCACTGACTCGCGGGTGAGCGAGCACGTGGGTTACCCGAACTCATGTCGTACTTGGATGACAGACTCGTCCGTGTTTCACGTGAAACGCGGATGGTGAGGCAGCGTTCAATTCGTGAGCTGCGCGGGTGTAAGGAAGCACTGACGGCGAAGCGACGAGTAGGCCGAGCTCATCCGTTCGGCGATTCGAGTGTTCACATCACACCGCGGGGAAGTGGCACGAGTGCTTCGCTGCTGGTCCGCCATTGCGCGTCCGATGAAGCACATACATCATGCGGGTAGCCAGCGATCTGAGTACCGTCCGCACGGAGGGCTGATCGGCCGGGGAGAACACGAACAACAAACTGACAGCCGTGATTCTGATACCGTCCGCTCGTCGACGCGGGCTCGCGTTTCATGTGAAACGAGTGAACTTCGAGAGGGAACACGAGGAGGTCTTGAGGATTGCAGCGGCACCCTTCCGAAGCGCCCCCACTATGAGTGTTCCACGTGAAACACTCACGCTCGCGGCAGGTGCTGTCCGCGCGCCCACATCCTGCCGTCCGGGCCCAATACGGACGTCTCACCCCAGAACCGAGGCCCGAACCTCGCCGCGCCCCTTGCACGTGTCAGGCCCTCGCGCGCCCCCCGGCGGTCAGGGCCAGAGCACCTTGAGAAGTGTCTTCCCGCCGCCCGGGACCATCGAGACCAGGCCGCTCACCTACACTGATCCCAGACCCACTCACTGCAGGAGGACCCGTTGAAGACGAGCCGTCGAGGAGGCCTGGGGCGAGGCCTCGGCGCCCTGATCCAGAGCACTGTAGAAGCCCCGGAAGAGAACGCCGAGGCCACCTCCCCGAAGGACTCTGCGGTGCCGGTGAAGAGCGGCCCGAAGGCTGCCGCGGCAGCGGAGGCCACCACGACATCGACGCGGAGCACCGCGACGACCGAGACGCCAGGGGGGTCCAACGAGCCCGCCCCGTCGGCCTCGCAGCGGAAGACCGCGGGCCGAACGACACAGGCCGGGAAATCAACGGCTGCGACTGGCAGGAACGCCACGTCCGCCACGAAGGCAGGGCCCACCTCGTCGAAGCGTGCCTCGCGACCCGCGCAGCGTCCCGTCGACGTGTTCTTCTCCGCAGAGTCCGAGGATGCACCCGCGGCGCGGCCGACCAAGGGGCGTCCGGCCATGCCGACGGTGAAGGCGCCCAGCAAGCGTGCCACCTCCGCGACGTCGTCGAGGAAGGAACCGGGGGACTCGAGCGTTGAGTCCGCCGCGACCGAGGGGACCGTGTCCGCGGACATCGCGGTCCTGCGGGAGATCCCGGTGGGGGACATCCACCCCAACCCGCGGCAGCCGCGTGAGGTGTTCGACGAGGACCACATGGCGGAACTGGTCACCTCGATCCGCGAGGTCGGCATCCTGCAGCCGATCGTCGTGCGCGAGGTGGACGGCCCCACCCCCCATGAGCTGATCATGGGAGAGCGCCGGTGGCGCGCCACCCAGAAGGCCGGCCTGGACACCATCCCGGCGATCGTCCGCCAGACCCCGGACCAGGACCTCCTGCGGGATGCTCTGCTGGAGAACCTGCACCGCTCCCAGCTGAACCCGCTCGAAGAGGCCGCCGCCTACCAGCAGCTCATGGAGGACTTCGCCTGCACGCAGGAGGAACTGTCCCAGCGCATCGGCCGCTCTCGTCCGCAGATCTCCAACACGCTGCGGCTGCTCAAGCTGCCGCCCCTCGTGCAGCGCCGCGTGGCCGCCGGCACGCTCTCGGCCGGCCATGCGCGTGCGCTGCTCGGTCTCACGGACCCGTCGGACATGGAGCGTCTGGCGCAGCGGATCCAGTCGGAGGGCTTGTCCGTCCGGTCCACGGAGGAGGCGGTCGCGCAGCTGCAGGGCGGGCTCCGGCCGGGCCGCACGCCGCGGCGCAGCACGGACGACGCCCGCCACGAGCGCCTGGACCACTACGCCACCGCGCTCACCAGCCGCCTGGACACCGCCGTGAAGATCACCCTCGGCGCGCGCAAGGGCCGCATCGCCATCGACTTCACCACCGTGGAGGACCTGAACCGCATCATGGACCTCATCCAGGGCGGTCAGGACGGCAAGGGGAAGGGCAAGAAGTCCTGATCCGGAGTTCCCGCGGACGGCGTCCACGGGCACCCGCCGCTGGTCCTGAAGATCAACGCACGACGGCCCCGTCACCCTCTGGGGTGACGGGGCCGTCGTGGTGAGTGGGGGAGGGGCTCAGCCGAGCAGGGCCGAGAACTCCTTCTCCAGCGCGGCCTTGGGCTTGGCGCCCACGGACTCGGCGACCTTCTCGCCGTTCTGGAAGCCCACGACGAGCGGGATGGAGGTGACGCCGTAACGCGCGGCGATGGCCGGGTTCTCGTCCACGTTGAGCTTGGCGATCACGGCCTTGCCCTCGTGCTCCACGGCCATGTCCTCCAGGACGGGTCCGAGCATGCGGCACGGGCCGCACCACTCGGCCCAGAAGTCCACGAGGACGGGCAGCTCGGACTGGAGGACCTTCTGGTCGAAGTCGGCGTCGGTGACGGTGATGGTGCTCATGGCAGCCTCCTGGGGTTTGTTCTGTGTCTGACGAGGGTGGACAGGGGTGTTATCGACATGATTCATGACGCTCCGTCAGGGGTCATGAGTCAGTGGCTCATGCCGGGTTCGCGTCCGACTCCGGGCCGGCCGGCGCGGCCTCCTCCACATCGGCCACGGTCGCGAGGTAGTGCTCCACGTCCTGGGCGGCCACGCAGCCCGAGCCGGCGGCGGTGACGGCCTGGCGGTAGGTGTGGTCCGTGACGTCGCCGGCGGCGAAGACGCCCGGCTGGGAGGTCCGGGAGGACGGATGGTCGATGCGGATCGTGCCGTGCTCCGTGAGCTCCACCTGGCCCTGCACCAGGTCCGTGCGCGGGTCCTGGCCGATGGCCACGAACAGGCCGGTCACGTCCAGCGTGGACGCCTCGCCGGTGCGGGTGTCCCGCAGGCGGAGGGTGTTGACCTTGTCGTCACCGGTCACCTCCGTGACCTCGGTGTTCCAGCGGAACTCGATCTTCTCGTTCTCCATGGCGCGGTGGGCCATCACCTTGGAGGCGCGCAGCTCGTCCTTGCGGACCAGCACGGTCACCTTGGACGCGAACTTCGTGAGGAACAGGGCCTCCTCCATGGCGGAGTCGCCGCCGCCCACGACCGCGATCTCCTGCTCGCGGAAGAAGAAGCCGTCGCACGTGGCGCACCAGCTGACGCCGTGGCCGGAGAGGCGCTCCTCGCCGGGAACGCCGAGCTTCCGGTAGGCGGAGCCGGTCGTGAGGATGACCGCGTGGGTGCGCAGCTGGGTGCCGTCGCCGAGCGTGAGCACCTTGGGGTTCGACGTCAGGTCGGCCTGCACGACGTCGTCGTAGACCACCTCCGTGTCGAACCGGCGGGCCTGGGCCTCGAGGTTCGCCATCAGCTCGGGCCCCTGCACACCCTCCGGGAAGCCCGGGAAGTTCTCCACCTCGGTGGTGTTCATCAGCTCGCCGCCCGCGGTCACCGCCCCGGCCACCAGGACCGGGGAGAGGTCGGCGCGGGCGGTGTAGATCGCCGCGGTGTATCCGGCGGGGCCGGATCCGACGATCACGACGTTGTGGACGCTCGGGTCCTGGGCGGTGGGGGCCACGGGTTCCTCC
>NZ_JASDCZ010000064.1:0-13009 GCF_030407635.1 Micrococcus sp. APC 4021 | reverse complement strand
AGCCTACGGACTCCGGTCTGCGGGGGCGGGGGCCTCGCTAGCCTGGGCTCATGACCTCCGCCACACCCGCTCGCCCCGCGCCCGCTGCCAGCCCGACGACGTCGCCCCGGGACGGTGCGCGACCGCGGCTGGTCGTGGGGCTCGCGCTGCTCGACGATGCGGCCGCGCCGACCCGCCTGCTGGCGGCCCGCCGCAGCGCGCCCGCCGCGCTGCGGGGACTCTGGGAGTTCCCCGGGGGCAAGGTCGAGCCGGGGGAGGGCATCCAGCAGGCGCTGCTGCGGGAGTGCCGGGAGGAGCTCGGGGTCGCCGTGCGGCTCGGCCCCGAGGTGGCGGCGCCGGAGCCCGCCGGGTGGGAGCTGGCCAACGGCGCCCGGATGCGGGTGCTCTGGGGCGTCCTGGCGGAGGAGGGGGCGAGGCCCCGAGCCCTCCAGGACCACGACCTGCTGGCGTGGCTGCCGCTGGCCGGGCCGGGCGTGCAGCACCTGGACTGGATCCCGGCGGACCGGCCGATCGTGGCCGAGGTGCTCCGCGGCGCCGCCACGGCGTTCTCGGCGGGGCGCTGAGCCGGCACGCGACCGGCCGCGCCCCGCGGACGGGTCAGAACAGCGCGGGCTGCGCCGCCGGGGCGGAGGGCCGGGACGCCGACCGGCGCCGGGCCGTGGGGCCGTCCTCACGCCGGATGCCGTGGGCGCCGCCGCGGGCCAGGCCGTGCCGTGCGGCGGCCTCCCCAGCCACCCGGGTGAGCATGCGACGGTACGACTCGGGCGCGTAGGCGGACCGGGCGTACATCTGCTCGTAGCCGGCCAACAGATCCGGGTGCTCGCGGCGGATCCAGTCCAGGTACCACTCCTTCGCGCCCGGCCGCAGGTGCAGGGCTCCCGGCATGACGCGCGCCGCCCCGGCGTCCACCAGCGCGCGCATGAGGGCGTCGATCTCGCGGTCCCCGTCCGTGAGCCACGGCAGCAGGGGCATGGCCATGACGGTGACGTCCGCACCCGCGGCGGCGAGCCGCTCGATCAGGCGCAGGCGTGCGGTCGGCGACGGCGTGCCCGGCTCGACCGCGGCGGCGATGGCGGAATCGAGCATCGCCAGGGACAGCGAGACCTGCACGGGCACCTGGCGCGAGGCCGCCTGCAGCAGGGGCACATCCCGCGCGAGCAGGGTCCCCTTGGTCAGCACGGAGAACGGGGTGCCGGAATCCGCCAGGGCCCGGATGATCCCGGGCATCAGCGCGTAGCGGCCCTCGGCCCGCTGGTACGGGTCCGTGTTGGTCCCCAACGCCACCGCCTCGCGGCCCCACGTGGGGCGGGCGAGCTCGGCGCGCAGCACCTCGGCGACGTTGACCTTCACGACGATCTGCCGGTCGAAGTCGGCCCCGGCATCGAGCTCGAGGAAGGTGTGGGTGCTGCGGGCGTAGCAGTACCGGCAGGCGTGGGTGCAGCCGCGGTACGGGTTCACGGTCCAGCGGAACGGCATGGCCGAGGCGGACGGCACCGAGTTCAGTGCGGTCTTGGCGAGCACCTCATGGAAGGTGACGCCCGCGAACTCCGGGGTGGTGACACTCCGCTGCAGGTCCGAGAGCGGCAGCAGGGCGGCGGAGCCGGCCGGTGTGCCGGCCGTCGCCCGCTGGGCTTCGCCCTCGGACCGCAGGGTCTGCGCTTCCCATCGCATGGCCAGAAGTAGAACACATGTTCGAATCGACTCGCAAGCGCGTACGAGTCCGGGCGTGGCGCGGACGCCCAGACGCGCCTACCGTTGTCGCCATGACCTCCCGTGCACCCGCCCCGGTAGCCCGCGTCCTGCTCACGGGCTTCGAGCCCTTCGGCGGGGACGTCCACAATCCGTCGATCGCCGCCGCGCGGGACGCCGTGGGCATCCTGGCGGACCGGGGTGTGACGGCCGAGGCGGTCGAGCTGCCGTGCGCGTTCGGCGCGGCCGGGCCGGCCCTGACCGCGGCCCTCGACCGGGTCCGGCCGGAGGTGGCGATCGCCGTCGGGCTGGCTGGCGGCACGGCGACGGTCCGGGTCGAACGGGTGGCCGTGAACCTGCAGGACGCCCGGATCCCGGACAACGCGGGGGAGCAGCCCGTGGACCGGCCCGTGCGCGCCGACGGTCCCGCGGCCCTGTTCGCCACCCTGCCCGCCAAGCGTGCCGTCGCCGCGATCCGGGAGGCCGGCGTCGCCGCGGAGCCGTCCCTGTCCGCGGGCGCGTTCGTGTGCAACCACGTCATGTACTCGCTCCTCGACGGCCCCGGCACCGCCCGGGCCGCCGGCTTCATCCACGTGCCGTGGGACACCGAGCACCGCCCGACGCCGGACACCCCGGCCCTGCCCGCGGCCGACCTGGCGCGCGCGGTGGCCGAGGCCGCCCTGACGGCGCTGGCCGGCGGCCCCGACCTCGACGTCCCCGGCGGCACCCTGCACTGACCTCCCCGGACCCCGGGTCCGTGTCGGCGCGATCGCCCGTGCCCGTCAGCGGCGGCGCCGCAGGCCGCGGACCACGGGCCGCTCGATGTAGCCGCCCAGGGCCAGGCTCGCGCGTCGTTCGAAGACGTTGCGCGAGGCCGGATCCCCGGTCCGCCACATCGACCACGCCGCCGCCAGCGCGTACGCCGGCAGGAAGGGCAGACCCAGCAGGAGGGCGTACTGGTCCGCATGGCCGGCCTCGTGCCGCCACAGCGCGGGCGTCATGCGCAGGCCGGGGCGGGTGAACACGACGTCGCCGACCGTGAACGCGGCCCCGCCCGGGAACCGGTGCGTCCAGCCGTGGGCCTCGATCAGCCCGTGCGGTCCGGGCCGCAGCGCGCAGCCGGCGACGACGGCGCCCACCAGCCCCAGCGGCGTCGCCAGGTTCAGCAGGTTCCACAGCCCGCGCGCCCGCACGTGCGCCGGAGGCGACGGCCGGGAGGGGGCCGCGGTCATGGCTGTGCCGCAGGATCGGCGTCCCCGGCGGGGGACCCGGACGCGGGGACGTCGAAGTAGAGCGGGGCATGGGCGGCGCAGCCCGGGTTGAACGGCGCCCCGCAGGCCGGGCACGCAGGATCAGCGGTGGCCTCGAGGGCGAGGTAGGCGGTCACGCTCAGCTCGGTGCGGCACACCCCGCACAGCACATGCGGCCGGTCGAACTCGCCGGCAGGCACCGGCACGGCCGGGTGGTCGGCGAGCTCCGCGTGGCAGCGGTGGCAGGACCAGTACGCGGGGCAGCAGGCGAAGCGCAGGGCGACGACGTCCCGCGCCGTGGCGTAATGGGCGCAGCGGGTCTGCGCGTCCAGGCCCACGCCCCGCAGCAGCGGGTCGGTGCCGTCGAGGGAGTCCGGGGCGGTCATGCGCCTCAGCCTAGGCCGAGCGGGCCCGGGGCGGACACTAGACTGACGGGCGTCCCACCGTCCCCCATGCGAAGGTCGTTGCCCTGATGACACCCAGCCCCGAGACCGGCGCGGAGCCCACCGCGCCCGTGGCGGAGATCTCCCCCGTGGACGCGGAGGCGGTGGAGGCCGCTGTGCAGGCCGCGCTCGCCGCATATGAGGCCGCGGCCGACCTCGATGAACTCAAGGCCGCCCGCCTGGCCCACACCGGCGACCGGGCCCCCTTGACTCTCGCGAACAAGGCGATCGGCGCTCTGCCCAAGGAGCGCAAGGCGGAGGCCGGCAAGCTCATGGGCGCCGCACGCGGCCGCCTGGGCAAGGCCCTGGCCGCCCGCACCGAGGTGCTCGAGGCGGAGCAGGCCGCGCGGATCCTGCGCGAGGAGACGGTGGACGTGACCACCGCGGTCCGTCGCCGCCGCGTCGGCGCCCGTCACCCGCTCTCGCTGACGATGGACCGTGTCTCGGAGATCTTCGTCGGCATGGGCTGGGAGATCGCGGAGGGCCCCGAGCTCGAGTCCGAGTGGTTCAACTTCGACTCCCTCAACTTCGCGCCGGATCATCCGGCCCGCGAGATGCAGGACACCTTCTTCGTGGACCCGGCCGAGGCCCACCTGCTGCTGCGCACCCACACCTCTCCGGTGCAGATGCGCTCCCTGCTCGAGCGGGGAGCCCCCACCTACGTGCTGTGCCCGGGCCGCACGTTCCGCACGGACGAGCTGGACGCCACGCACACCCCGGTGTTCCACCAGTTCGAGGGCCTGGCCGTGGACAAGGGCCTGACCATGGCCCACCTGCGCGGCACCCTCGAGTACTTCGCCCGCCAGATGTTCGGGGCGGAGGCGGCCATCCGCCTGCGCCCGAACTTCTTCCCGTTCACCGAGCCCAGCGCCGAGCTGGACATCTGGCACCCCGGCGCCAAGGGCGGGCCCCGCTGGATCGAGTGGGGCGGCTGCGGCATGGTGCACCCGAACGTGCTGCGCGCCGCGGGCCTGGACCCGGAGGAGTACTCCGGGTTCGCGTTCGGCATGGGCGTGGAGCGCACGCTCATGTTCCGCAACGAGGTCCCGGACATGCACGACATGATCGAGGGCGACGTCCGCTTCTCCCAGCACTTCGGAATGGAGGTCTGATCCATGCGCATCCCCCTGGACTGGCTGCGGGAGTTCGTCCCCGTGCCCGCGGAGCACCGTGCCGAGGACGTGATGGCCGACCTCGTCCGCGTCGGCCTCGAGGAGGAGGACGTCCACCGTCCGGCTGCCGAGCTGCAGGGCCCGATCGTCGTCGGGCAGGTGCTCTCCAAGGAGCCCGAGCCGCAGAAGAACGGCAAGACCATCAACTGGTGCTCCGTGCGCGTGGTGCCCGAGGGCGCCGCACAGCCGCTCACCGGCGAGGGGATCGAGCCCTCCGGCGTGCAGGGCATCGTGTGCGGCGCCCACAACTTCGAGGTCGGGGACAAGGTCGTCGTGGCCCTGCCCGGCGCGGTGCTGCCCGGCGACTTCCGCATCAGCCCCCGCAAGACCTACGGCCACGTCTCGGCCGGCATGATCGCCTCCAGCACGGAGCTGGGCATGGGCGACGACGGCACGGACGGGATCATCGTGCTCGGCGACCTCGGGCTCGACCCCGAGCCGGGCACCGACGCCCGGGACGTCCTGGACCTGCACGGCGAGGCCGCCGAGATCAACGTGACGCCCGACCGCGGCTACGCGTTCTCGATGCGCGGCGTCGCGCGCGAGTACGCGCACGCCACCGGCGTGCCCTTCACGGACCCGGCCTCCGCCGTCCACCCGCCCGCGGCCGACGACGCCGGCCCGGCCGTCCGCATCGACGACGACGCGCCGATCCACGGCGAGCCCGGGGCCACCCGCTTCGTGGCCCGCACGGTCTCCGGCGTGGACGCGACCCGCCCGACCCCGCCGTGGCTGGCCGCGCGCCTGCGCCTGGCCGGCATCCGCACCATCTCCCTGCCGGTGGACATCTCCAACTACGTCATGTGGGAGCTGGGCCAGCCCCTGCACTTCTACGACGCGGACACGCTCTCCGGCGAGATCGTGGTGCGCCGCGCGCGGGCCGGAGAGACTCTGACCACCCTCGACGGCAAGGAGCGCGAGCTCGACGCGGAGGACCTGCTCATCACGGACGACTCCGGCCCCATCGGCCTGGCGGGCGTCATGGGCGGGGCCGCCACCGAGGTCACGGACGCCACCACCACGATCGTGGTCGAGTCCGCGAACTTCGACCCCGTGTCGATCGCGCGTACGCGGCGCCGGCACCGCCTGCCCTCGGAGGCGTCGAAGCGCAACGAGCGCGGCGTCGACTGGGAGATCGCCGACGAGGCGGCCGAGCGGGCCGTCCAGATGCTCGTCGAGCTCGCCGGCGGCACCGCCGAGCCCGGGGTCACCGACGTCGGGACGCGGCCGCAGCCGGCCGTCGTCGAGATGGCCGCCGACTTCCCCTCCGCCCTGGTGGGCGTGGCGTACACGACCGACGAGGTCGTGGTGACGCTGCGGGCCCTGGGGGCCGAGGTGACCGTCGCCGAGGCCGCCGCCGACGTCGCCCCGCGGCTGACCGTGACCGCGCCGTCGTGGCGCACGGACCTGCGCATCCCCGAGGACCTCGCCGAGGAGGTCGCGCGCCTGCGCGGCTACGACGCGATCCCCTCCGTGGTGCCCGTGGCCCCGCCGGGCCGCGGCTTCACCCGCCGCCAGGCCCAGCGTCGCCGCGTGTCGGCCGCGCTCGCGGCCGCGGGACTCACCGAGGTGCTGGCCTACCCGTTCGTCTCCGAGGAGCAGAACCGGCGTTTCGGGGCGGACTCGGACGCGCAGGGCCAGGCCCTGGCGATGGTGGCCCTGGCCAATCCGATCGCCTCCCAGTACCGGTACCTACGCCTGTCGCTGCTGCCGGGCCTCGTCGAGACCGCGCGCCGCAACCTCGGACGCGGCTTCCGCGATCTGGCGCTGTACGAGATGGGGCTGGTCTTCCTGCCCGGCGCGCAGCTGGGCTCGGCGACGATCCCCCCGCGCGCGGTCCACCCCTCCGCCGAGGTCCTCGCCGACCTCGAGGCCGGCATCCCCGCCCAGCCGTGGCACGTGGCCGGTCTGTACGCCGGGCACGACTCGGCGCCCGGGCCGGACCACGACCCCCGCCCGGTGGACTGGCAGGACGCGATCGCCGGGGCCCTCGACGTGGCCGACGTCCTCGGCGTCGAGCTGACCGTCCGGCAGGGCCGGCACCACGCGTTCCACCCGGGCCGGGTGGCCGAGCTCGTCGTCGTGACCGAGCACGGGGACCGGGTGGTGGGCGTCGCCGGCGAGCTGCACCCGCAGTGGCTCGAGGCCGAGGACCTGCCCGCCCGCACGAGCGTGTGGGAGCTGGACCTGGACGCGCTGTGCGCCGCGGCCCCCGAGATCGTGGTCGCCGCACCGCTGTCCACGTTCCCCGTGAGCACGCAGGACGTGGCGCTCGTGGTGGACGAGGCCGTCGTGGCCGGGGACGTGCGCGCGACCCTCGCCGAGGGTGCCGGGGAGCTGCTCGAGGCCGTCGAGCTGTTCGACGTCTACCGGGGCGCGGGCGTGCCGGAGGGGCGGAAGTCCCTCGCGTTCTCCCTGCGCTTCCGCGCCCCTGACCGCACGCTCACCGCGGAGGAGGTCTCCGAGGCCCGCGCCGCGGCCACCGCGCTCGCGGCGCAGCGGCACGGGGCGGTCCAGCGCTGACCGTGTCCGTCGCGACCGGCCCGTGGGGCCTGACCTCGGCCGTCCCCGCCTCGGCGGGGGCGGCCGACGCCGTCTCCGCGCTGCTCGGTCAGGTGCGCACCGCCCTGACGGCGGCCTGGGGCGTGCCGGTGGGGCCGCTCGGGCTCCGGCACGCCTGCCCGCGCTGCGGCTCGGCCGCGCACGGCGTCCCCGCGCTGACCGGCCTGCCCCCCGGCCGGGTCGCCCTCGTCTCGTTCACGCGCGTCCGGATGCCCGGCACTGAGGACCGGGCGCGGATCGGGGCGTGGTGGGCGCCGGCACGGCCCGCCGACGGGCTCGGCCTCGGGGTGGACGTCGAGCGGGCGGACGCCGCGGCCTTCGCGGACGAGGACGGCCTGGGCGGGGTGGGCTTCTCGACGGCGGAGCGCGCCCGGGTGCGGGAGCTTCCCGCCCCCGAGAGGCCCGCCGCGCGGGCCCGGCTGTGGACGCGGAAGGAGGCGCTCGTGAAGGCCGCCGGCACCGGCTTCACGGGCGACCCCGCCGCCGTCGACGCACTGACCGTGCCGGCCGACGTCGTGCTGGTGGACCTGACCGACCGGCTTCCGGGCGGTCTCGTCGGGGCGCTGGCGCGGCGGGGCCGCTGAGTCGACCGCGCGGCCGCCTCAGCCCGGGAACGGCGGCAGGGCGGGCCGCAGCGTCCACGCGTCGAAGAGCTCGTCCACCTGCGCCCGGCTCACCCCGGCGTGCGGGGCCCACGCGTGCACGTGCGTGCGCAGCCCCAGGGAGTCGACGGTGCCGAACCGGTGCTCCCGCACCCAGGCGCGCAGCATGGAGCCGAAGAGGTCCGTGCCGAGCAGCTGCCGCAGTGCCTCCACGGTGAGCGCGCCGCGCTTGTACACCCAGTCCTCGAACATCTCCTCCGGCCCGGGCTCGGCCAGCGCCTGCTCCACCGGGTGCGCGGCCAGCTTCTGCCAGGCCCGCCGCGCCATCGAGGTGATGCTCGACCGCCCCGAGGCCTCGGCCCACAGCCACTCGGACCAGCAGGCGAAGCCCTCGTGCAGCCACAGGTCGGACCAGCGGCCCAGGGTCACGGCGTTGCCGAACCACTGGTGGGACATCTCATGGGCGATCAGCCGCTCGGACTCCCACGAGCCGTCCAGGTGGTTGGTGCCGAACAGGGACATGCTCGCGGCCTCGAGCGGGATCTCGAGCTCCTCATCGGCCACGACCGCGGTGTAGTCCTCGAACGGGTACGGCCCGTAGGCGTCGATGAACGTGGCCATCATGGCCGGCTGGGGGGCGAGGGCCCGGCGGGCCCGCTGCTCGGTCCGCGGGGAGACCACGAGGCGCAGCGGCGGCAGCCCCTCGGCGGGAGGGGCGGCGTCCACGAGCCGGTAGCGGCCGATCTGCACGCTGAGCAGGTAGGCGGGCACGGGCTGGTCGAGCCGCCACCGCCACGTGACCCGCGAGCCGCGCGTGCGCACGGGTGCGCCCACGCCGTTGGCGACGGGCAGGTAGCCCGCATCGCAGGTGAGGGTGATCTCCGCCGTCGAGCGCGAGGTGGGGGAGTCCACGCACGGCAGCCACGTGGAGGCGCCGTGGGGCTGCCCGGCCACGAGCACGCCGTCCGTGAGCTCCTCCCAGCCGATGGTGCCCCACGGGCTGCGCCGCAACGTGGGCGTGCCCGCGTAGACCACGGTGAGCTCCACGAGCGTGCCCTCCGGCCGGCTCTCGCCCAGGTCCACGACGAGGCGGCTCGGGGCGCGGCCCGGCTGGGTGAACGAGGAGGCGATGGCGCGGCCGTCGACGACGGCGGCCACCCGGGACACGCGCAGCCGGTGCAGGTCCAGCTCGATGCGGCGGCTCTGCTTCGTCAGGCGCACACGCAGGACGGCGGTGCCGGAGACCCGGTTCGCGGCCAGGCGCACATCGAGGTCCAGCGCGATGTGCTCGACGGTGGCGGCGTCGGTGCCGACGCCCGGGACGTAGGGATCGGTGCTCATGCTTCCTCTCGGGAGGGGGTGGCCGCGGCGGCGGGGTCGCCGTCGGGACGACGCCACGGGGAGACCGGGTTGCCGAGCCACCACGTGCCGGCGGGCAGCTCCTCGCCGCGCATCACGAGGGACCCGGCGCCGACGGTGGTGCCGCGGCCCAGGCGAGCGGCCGGCAGCACCACGGAGTGGGGGCCGAGGGTGGCGCCGTCCTCCAGGACGACGGCGTCCAGGGACATCACGCGGTCGTGGAACAGGTGGGTCTGGACGACGCAGCCGCGGTTCACGGTGGCGCCGTCGCCGAGCTCCACGAGGTCGGCCTCGGGCAGCCAGTAGGACTCGACCCAGGCGCCGTGGCCGATGCGGGCGCCCATCGCGCGCAGGAACCAGACCAGGGCGGGGGTGCCGGCCGCGGCCCGGCTGAACCACGGGGCGGCGAGGAACTCGGTGAAGGTGTCCGCGACCTCGTTGCGCCAGATGAACGAGGACCACAGCGGGTGCTCGCCCGCGCGGATCCGGCCGACGAAGACCCGCTTGGCGAGCACGGTCAGGCCCGCCGCGACCGCGCCGGCCGCGAGCAGGACGACGCCGCCCAGGACGAAGGCCAGCACCCACGTGCCGACCGCGATGAGGGCGGCCAGCGTCGCGCCGACGGCGATGGACAGGGCCACGTGCAGCCACACCGGGATCGCGCGCAGCAGCTCCCAGGCGGTGCGGGCGGCCTTGAGCCGGGCCGGCGGGTCGTAGGTGAGGGAGGCGTCCGCGGTGACCTCGTTGCGGCGCAGGCGCACGGGCGGGGAGCCCATCCAGGACGTGCCCGCCTTGGTCTTGGCCGGGGTGGTGGACAGCACCGCCACGAGCGAGTCGCGGCGCAGGGTACGGCCGCCGGGCACCATGCCGGAGTTGCCCACGAACGAGCGCTTGCCGACCTTCGCGGGGGCCACGTGCATCCACCCGCCGTCGAGGGAGTAGGAGGAGACCATCGTGTCGTCGGCGAGGAACGCGCCGTCGCCCACGCGGGTCATGCATGGCACGAGCACCACGGTGGAGGCCTCGACGCCGCGACCCACCTCGGCGCCCAGCAGGCGCAGCCACGTCGGCGTGAAGCGGGAGGCGTAGATCGGGAAGAGCTGGTCGCGGGCGGCGTCGAGGACGCGCTCGGTGGCCCACACCTGCCAGCCGACCCGGGAGCGCACGGGGTGGTGCCCCTCCGTGATGCCGAGTGCGAGCAGGCGCACGGTGACGAGCACGAGCAGCATCTGGGTCAGGAACCACACGCCGGCCACCAGGGGGCTCGCGGCCAGCAGGCGCGCCGCGGTGGTCCCGACGGCGGCCAGCGGTCCCGCCTCCGGGGCCGGCGGCCACCAGGTCAGCGACCACGCGGCCACCGCGGCCGCCGCGGCGGCGGAGACGAGCGGCAGGAGGGAGATGAGGGTCGAGAGGACGGTCGCCATCAGGCGCCAGCCCGGGGTCTCCCGCGGCGCCTCGGCGGGGCCGCGGGACTTCACCTTGCCCACCTTGACGGCGGGGGAGCCGGCGTGGCGCTGGCCGCCGCGCACCCGCCCGGCGACGGTGGACCCGGCCTCGACGTGCGCCCCGGCGCCGACCTGGGCGCCTGGCAGGAGCGTGGAGCGGGCGCCCACGACGGCGTCCGCGCCGATGCGCACCTCGCCGAGCCGGACGACGTCGCCGTCGACCCAGTAGCCGGACAGGTCCACCTCAGGCTCGATCGCGGCGCCCTCCTCGACCGTGAGCATGCCGGTGACCGGTGGCACGGTGTGCATGTCCACGTCCTTGCCGATCCGGTTGCCCAGCAGTCGCGCGTAGGCGGGCACCCACGTGGCGCCGGCCAGCGAGTAGGGGTCCACGAGGTCGCTGATCTGCTGGGCGAGCCACAGGCGCAGGTGGACGCGGCCACCGCGCGGGTAGGACCCGGGGCTCACGCCGCGCAGCAGCAGCCGGGCCGTCGCGGCGGTGAGCAGCATGCGGCCGGGCACGGTCACCACCAGCAGACCGGCCACGATCAGCACCCACCACGGCACGGTGGGCAGCCCGGGCGCGAGCCCGGAGAGCGTCAGCAGGTTCAGGGCCAGGCCGGTCCACACGCCCAGGCGCAGGGCGGGCAGGACGAACACGGGCAGTCCCACGAGGGTCTGGACCCACTGGGTGCGGTGGCGGGTGCGGTCGACGTGCCGGTCGTGCACCTCGATGCCGCGGGGGCCGTCGTCGCCCACGACGGCGGCCACGAGGGCCCCGGCGGTGGGGTTGCGGTAGACGTCCTGGACGGTCACGGCCGGGTGGCGCAGGCGCAGGCGGGCCACGAGCTGGGCAGCGGCGAGCGAGCCGCCGCCGGCCTCGAAGAAGTCGGTGTCGGCGTCCTTGGGGGGCGCGCCGAGCACGTCCGCCCACTGGCGCAGCACCCAGCCGTCGGCGGTGTCCTCGTTCGGCTGGGGCGCGTCCTCGTCCACCTCGGCGCCGGGCAGGGGCCACGGCAGCGCGTGGCGGTCCACCTTGCCGGAGGTCTTCGTGGGCAGGGAGTCCACGACGGCCAGCCGGGGCACGAGTGCGGCCGGCAGCTCCGCCGCGAGGTGCTCGCGGGCCATGTGCAGGTCGAGCTCGGCCTCGGGGTCCGCGGGGACGAGGTAGCCGACGAGGATCTGGTGGCCCGCCGGGGTGGTCTGCACGGCCGCGGCGCCGCCGTGGACGCCGGGCAGGGCCTGGAGGGCCGCGTCCACCTCGCCGAGCTCGATGCGGCGGCCGCCGAGCTTCACCTGGTCGTCGGCGCGGCCGACGAACAGCAGGCCCTCCGGCTCGAAGACCACGAGGTCACCGGAGCGGTAGGCACGCTCCCAGCCGAGGGAGGGCATGGGGGCGTACTTCTCGGCGTCCTTGGCCGGGTCGAGGTAGCGGGCCAGGCCGACGCCGCCGATGATCAGCTCGCCCGTCTCGCCCTCGGCCACGGGCAGCGTGGTCTGCGGGTCGACGACGGCCAGGTCCCAGCCGTCCAGGGGCAGGCCGATGCGGACCGGGCCGAGACCCGTGAGCGGGGCCGCGCACGCGACGACGGTGGCCTCCGTGGGGCCGTAGGTGTTCCAGACCTCGCGGCCGTCCTCCGCCAGGCGCGCGGCGAGCTCGGGCGGGCAGGCCTCGCCGCCGAAGATCAGCAGCCGGACGTTGTCCATGGCCTCGGTGGGCCACATCGCGGCGAGGGTCGGCACGGTGGACACGGCGGTGATGCGCCGCTCGGCGAGCCACGGGCCGAGGTCCATGCCGGAGCGCACGAGCGAGCGGGGGGCCGGGACCAGGCACGCACCGTGACGCCAGGCGAGCCACATCTCCTCGCACGAGGCGTCGAACGCGACGGACAGTCCCGCCAGCACGCGGTCGCCCGGGGCGAGCGGATCGTCCGCCAGGAAGATCCGCGCCTCGGCGTCCACGAAGGCCGCGGCCGAGCGGTGGCTCACCGCCACGCCCTTGGGGGTGCCCGTCGAGCCAGAGGTGAAGATGATCCACGCGTCGTCCTCGAGCCCGGGGGCGCGGGCCTCCGCGGCCGGGTCCGCGGTGTGCTCGGGGTGCGGGGCGTAGACCCGCTCGTCGGTGAGGACGCCGGCCACCTTCGCCTCGCCGAACACGAGGCGGGCGCGCTCCTCCGGATCGTCCGCGTCCACGGGGACGTAGGCCGCGCCGGCGGCGAGCACGCCGAGGATCGAGACGTACAGCGCGGCCGTGCCCGAGGCGATCCGCACGCCGACCCGGTCTCCCGCCCGCACGCCGGCGGCCCACAGGTGGCGGGCGGTCTCGTCGACGCGCTCCCGCAGCTCCGCGTACGTCAGCGGCTCGACGCCGTCGTCCAGGGCGGTCGCGTCCGGGTGCTCGCGCGCCGTGGCGTCGAAGAGCTCCACGAGCGTCCGGGCGGGCGGGGTGCGCTCGGAGCCGGGCAGCTGCGGCCGATGCGGCGCGCC
>NZ_JASDCZ010000063.1:0-13258 GCF_030407635.1 Micrococcus sp. APC 4021 | reverse complement strand
GCATCGCCATCGGCGGTGGCGGCGGCCTGCTCGCGTTGCTGCTCGCGATCTTCGCCCCCGGGCTGGCCGATCAGCTCGGGATCGACACGGGCGGCGGGTCCGTCGGCCAGAGCCAGTACCAGCAGCAGACGGGCTCGGGCGGCCAGAGCCAGCCCCTCTCGGACGAGGAGTGCGCCAGCGGTGCGGACGCCAACCAGAACACGGACTGCCGCGTCATCGCGACCACCGAGGCCGCGGACGAGTTCTGGGGCGAGTACCTCGCGCAGTTCTCGGACATCCAGTGGCGCCAGCCGCAGCTGACCCTGTTCCAGGGCGGCGTGAGCACCGGCTGCGGCAGCGCCTCCTCGGCCACGGGCCCGTTCTACTGCCCGGCGGACGAGTCCATGTACTTCGACACCGCGTTCTTCGAGACGCTGCAGACCGATTTCGGCGCCGAGGGCGGACCGCTGGCGGAGGAGTACATCGTGGCGCACGAGTACGGCCACCACGTTCAGCAGGTGACCGGCTACCTGCAGCACTCCAAGGACGGGACCACCGGCCCCACCTCCGGCGCCGTGCGCGCAGAGCTGCAGGCCGACTGCTTCGCCGGCATGTGGGCCGGGCACGCCGCCTCCACCGTGGACCCCGAGTCCGGCGCGCCGTTCCTGAAGCCGATCTCGCAGGACCAGCTGCGCCAGGCCATCGACGCGGCCTCCGCCGTGGGCGATGACCGCATCCAGTCCACCCACACCGGCCGGGTGGACCCCGAGGCGTTCACGCACGGCACCTCGGAGCAGCGCATGGCCTGGTTCATGCGCGGCTACCAGAGCTCCCAGCAGGAGCCCGACATCCGCCAGTGCGACACGTTCCGGGCCTCCTCCCTGGACATCTGAGCCGGGAGCGCCGGGGCGCCTGCCGGCCCGTCCGCACTCCCCCACCACGACGGCGGCCCGTCACCTTCTGCGCGAAGGTGACGGGCCGCCGTCGTCGTCCGGACCGGATCAGATGTTGAAGCCGAGGGCGCGCATCTGGTCGCGGCCGTCCTCGGTGATCCGCTCGGGGCCCCACGGGGGCATCCAGACCCAGTTCAGCCGCCACTCGTCCACCATGGTGCCGATCGCGCGGGAGACCTGGTCCTCGATTTCGTCCGTGAGCGGGCAGGCCGCGGTGGTCAGGGTCATGTCCACGAGCAGCGCGCCGTCGTCGGCGTAGTGCAGCCCGTAGAGCAGGCCCAGGTCCACGACGTTGACGCCCAGCTCCGGGTCGATCACGTCCTTGAGGGCCTCACGGATGTCCTCCGTGGGCGCCTGGTTCGTGGTCTCCGTCATCTCAGGCCCCCGCCGCGGCCTTCTCGAAGCGGGCGTAGCCCTCGGCCTCGAGCTGCTCGGCGAGCTCCGGGCCGCCGGACTCGGCGACGCGGCCGTCCACCAGCACGTGCACGTGGTCCGGCTTGATGTAGTTGAGGATCCGCGTGTAGTGGGTGATCAGCAGGGTGCCCATCTCGTTCTGCGCCTGGGCGCGGTTGACGCCCTCGGAGACGATGCGCAGCGCGTCGACGTCGAGGCCGGAGTCGGTCTCGTCGAGGATCGCGAACGTGGGCTTGAACAGCTCGAGCTGGAGGATCTCGGCGCGCTTCTTCTCGCCGCCGGAGAAGCCCTCGTTGACGTTGCGGTTCATGAACGCCGGGTCGATCTGCAGGGCCTCGAAGGCGCCCTTGACGTCCTTGGTCCAGGTGCGCAGCGAGGGGGCCTGGCCGTCGAGCGCGGTCTTGGCGGTGCGCAGGAAGTTGGTCATGGTGACGCCCGGGATCTCCACGGGGTACTGCATGGCCAGGAAGAGGCCGGCCTGGGCGCGCTCGTCGACGCTCATCTCCAGCACGTCCTCGCCGTCGAGGGTGATGGAGCCGGAGGTGACCTCGTAGCGCGGGTGGCCGGCGATGGTCGAGGCCAGGGTGGACTTGCCGGAGCCGTTCGGGCCCATGATCGCGTGGGTCTCGCCCGTCTCGATGGTCAGGGAGAGGCCCTTCAGGATCTCCTTGGGGCCGTTCTCGGTCGCGATCTGCACGTGCAGGTCGGTGATCTGCAGGGTTGCCATGGTGGTTCTCCTCGG
This sequence comes from Micrococcus sp. APC 4021, assembly GCF_030407635.1. Classification (NCBI taxonomy): domain Bacteria; kingdom Bacillati; phylum Actinomycetota; class Actinomycetes; order Micrococcales; family Micrococcaceae; genus Micrococcus; species Micrococcus sp. APC 4021. The sequence continues at coordinate 11,170 of NZ_JASDCZ010000063.1, read as the reverse complement.
GTGGAAGGCGGTGGGGTCTGCGGGGCGTCGGTCAGAGCTGCGCGATGCGGAGCTCGTCCTCCATGACGGCGGTCAGCTCGTCCTCGACGTCGCCGATGCCGATCTTCTGGATGATCTCGTTGAGGAAGCCGCGCACGATCAGGCGGCGGGCCTCGGTCTCGGAGATGCCGCGGGCCATCAGGTAGAACAGCTGGGTCTCGTCGAAGCGGCCGGTCGCGGACGCGTGGCCTGCACCCTCGATCACGCCGGTCTCGATCTCCAGGTTCGGCACCGAGTCCGCGCGCGCCCCGTCGGAGAGCAGCAGGTTCTGGTTCTTCTCGTACGTGTCCGTGCCCTCGGCCTCCTTGCGGATCAGCACGTCGCCCACCCACACGGTGCGCGCGTCCGTGCCCTGCAGGGCGCCCTTGTAGAGCACGTTCGAGACGCAGTCCGGCTGGTTGTGGTCCACGAACAGGCGGTTCTCGAGGTGCTGACCGGCGTCGGCGAAGTACAGGCCGTACATCTCGGCCTCGCCGCGCTCCGCGGCGAACCGCGCGGTCGGGGTCAGACGCACCACGCCGCCGCCGTAGGACACGGCCACGTGCTTGAAGTGCGCGTTCGTGGCGACCGAGGCCTGCTGGGCCGAGACGTGCACGGCATCGCCCTCCCAGGCCTGCAGTGCGACCACGTTCAGGCGGGCGTCGCGGCGCACGTCGAACTCGACGTTCTGGGCCAGCACGGCGGTGCCGCGGTGGGCGATCACGACGTCGGCCTGCGCGTTCTCCTCCACGAGCACGGTCAGGTGCATCGCGGCCGGGTCGGCGGAGGAGCCGACGACGTCGATGCGCACCGGCTCGGCGACCTCGCCGGAGATCGTCACGACGGTGGCCTCGGAGACCGAGTTCCAGGCCGCGGCGGACACGCGGTCGTCCGGGGTCAGGACGGAGCCGACGCGGGCGTCGTCGCGGGCCACGGTCTCCACCGTGACGCCGGCCTGCTCGGCCACGGTCACGGCGGGCGCGGCACCGGTCAGGCGCGCGTCGTCGCCCTCGGGCAGGTGCAGCCCGCCCAGGCGCTTGAGCGGGGTGAAGCGCCAGTCCTCCTCGCGCCCCGTGAGCACGGGGAAGTCGGACAGCTCGAAGGAGCTGAGGCGATCGGCGCGCGAGCCCGCGGCGTTGCGCTCCCGGCCCCCGGCCCGGGCGGCCGGGTTCTGCGCGGCGGTGAGCTTCTCGCCCTCCTCGCCCATGCCCGGGATCATGGTCCGCTGGGTGTTCTCCACGGTGTCGGTCATGTCAGCCCACCGATCCTTCCATCTGCAGTTCGATCAGCTTGTTGAGCTCGAGCGCGTACTCCATGGGCAGCTCGCGGGCGATCGGCTCGATGAAGCCGCGCACGATCATGGCCATGGCCTCATCCTCGGACATGCCGCGGCTCATGAGGTAGAAGAGCTGCTCCTCGGACACCTTCGAGACGGTCGCCTCGTGGCCGAGGGTCACGTCGTCCTCGCGGATGTCGATGTACGGGTACGTGTCGGAGCGGGAGACCGTGTCCACGAGCAGGGCGTCGCACACCACCGAGTTGGCGGATCCGTTCGCGCCCTCGGCGATCTGCACCAGGCCGCGGTAGGCGGCGCGGCCGCCGCTGCGGGCCACGGACTTGGACACGATCGAGGAGTTCGTGTGCGGGGCCATGTGCACCATCTTGGAGCCGGTGTCCTGGTGCTGGTCCTTGCCCGCGAACGCGACGGAGAGGGTCTCGCCGGTGGCGTGCTCGCCGGTCAGGTACACGGCCGGGTACTTCATGGTCACCTTGGAGCCGATGTTGCCGTCGATCCACTCCATGGTGCCGCCGGCCTCGACCACGGCGCGCTTGGTCACGAGGTTGTACACGTTCGTGGACCAGTTCTGGATGGTGGTGTAGCGCACGCGGGCGTTCTTCTTCACCACGATCTCGACGACGGCCGAGTGCAGCGAGTCGGACTGGTAGATCGGGGCGGTGCAGCCCTCGATGTAGTGCACGTACGAGTCCTCGTCCGCGATGATCAGCGTCCGCTCGAACTGGCCCATGTTCTCCGTGTTGATGCGGAAGTAGGCCTGCAGCGGGATCTCCACGTGCACGCCCTTGGGCACATACACGAAGGAGCCGCCGGACCACACGGCCGTGTTCAGGGAGGCGAACTTGTTGTCGCCGACCGGGATCACGGTGCCGAAGTACTCCTCGAAGATCTCCGGGTGCTCCTTGAGCGCGGTGTCGGTGTCGAGGAACACGACGCCCTGCTCCTCCAGGTCCTCGCGGATCTGGTGGTAGACGACCTCGGACTCGTACTGGGCGGCGACGCCGGCCACGAGACGCTCGCGCTCGGCCTCGGGGATGCCCAGGCGCTCGTAGGTGTTGCGGATGTCCTCGGGCAGGTCCTCCCAGGTCTTGGCCTGGCCCTCGGTGGAGCGCACGAAGTACTTGATGTTGTCGAAGTCGATGCCGGACAGGTCCGGGCCCCACGCCGGCATCGGCTTGCGCTCGAAGTACTTGAGGGCCTTGAGGCGCAGGTCACGCATCCACTCCGGCTCGTCCTTCTTGCCGGAGATGTCGCGCACGACGTCCTCGTTCAGACCGCGGACGGCCTTCTCGCCGGCCGCGTCGGAGTCGGCCCAGCCGTACTGGTAGGCGCCGATGGCGTTGAGCTCGGGGTTCTTGTCGAGGATCTCCTGGATCACGCCGGGGTCGGCGGTCTCCGCGGAGTCCCGCTGGACGATCTGGTCGGTCATCTCAGCCTCTCTCACTAGTCACTGCGGTCGGGGTCGGTCGGGTGGTCGGCGGGAGCCGGGGCGAGGCCCGCGCGGCTCAGTCGCGGCCCAGCGGCACATGTGTGGTGCACACGTGGGCGCCGGCGGCGAGGGTCGAGAGCCGGCGCACGTCCACCTCGAGCAGGCGGGCGAACAGCGCGGTCTCCTCTTCACAGAACTCCGGATGGCGCGCGGGAATTCCCTGGAACGGGCAGTGCCCCTGGCAGACCTGGTCCGCGCGGAGGGTGGGCGCCAGGCCCGCGCCGAAGTGGCGCAGCGTGCCGGCGTAGCCGGCCTCGTCGAGGACCCGCGCGAGGATCCGGGTGCGGTCCTGCAGCGCGGTCTCCCGGCCGTCGACGGCGGCCGTGAAGCGCTCCTCGATCTCGCGGAAGGCGTGGCGCGCGGTGCGGCGCACCTCCTCCTCCCCGCCGAGCTCCTCGAGGCGGGCCAGGGTGTCCAGGGCGACGGCGAGGTGGTCCTTGGGCAGGTGCTCCTGCGCGTGCGAGGTGACCACGTAGCGGCGGGAGGGCCGTCCCGCGCCGCGGGCCGCGGTGACCCGCTTGACCTCGACGAGCGAGTCCTCCTCGAGCGCGTCCAGATGGCGGCGCACGGCGGCCGCGGTCAGCTCCAGCTCGCGGCCGATCTCGGCCGCGCTCACGGGTCCACGCGTCAGGACCAGCTGCAGCACACGCTCGCGCGTGCCCTCGGCCGGGGCCGGAGCGGGGGGCGACGCAGACTGATCCGAATACACCACGCCATCATGACCTATTGATCTGGAACGGTTCAAGTGAGGCTCACCTGGCTTGATGACGCCCACGGCGGAACCCGCCGCAGGCCCGGGCACCCCCGGCCCCACGAGCCGGGGTCGCAGGGCCCGAGGACTAGACTGGCACAGTGCCCCGACCTCCCCTGACCCCGGATCCCGTGCCGCGCGACGAGCCCGTCCTGCGCCTGAGCGACGTCCACCGGAGCCTCGGCCGCGGCCGGTCCCGCACCCCCGTCCTGCGGGGCGTCGACCTCACTGCCCGTGCCGGCGCCGTCACGGTGCTGCTCGGCCCCAACGGGGCCGGCAAGTCCACCACCCTCGGCCTCTGCCACGGCATGGACCGGCCCGACGCCGGCACCGTGCGCGTGTTCGGCGCAGACCCGTGGCGGGCCTCCGCCGACCTGCGCGCCCGCATCGGCGTGATGTGGCAGGAGGGCGGCCTGCCGCCCGCGATCCCCGCCCGCCGCTTCGTCGGCCACGTGGCGTCCCTGTACCGCGACCCGCTGCCCGTCGAGCCGCTGCTGGAGCGCCTGCTGATCGCCGAGGTCGCCGGCCGCCCCCTGCGCCGCCTCTCCGGTGGCCAGCGCCAGCGCGTCGCGCTCGCGGCCGCCCTCGTCGGCCGGCCGGACATGCTGTTCCTCGACGAGCCCACCGCGGGCCTCGACCCGGAGACCCGGCCCGTCGTGCACGACGTCGTGCGTGAACAGACCGACCGCGGCGCCGCCGTGCTGCTGACCACGCACCTGCTCGACGACGCCGAGCGGCTCGCGGACGACGTCGCCATCCTGCGCGCCGGCCGCGTGGTGCGCTCCGGCTCGCTGGCCGAGCTCACGCGCGTGGCCGAGGGCGACGTCGTCGACGTGGACTTCGGCGACGCCTCCCCCGACGCCGTCCGCGCCTGGGCCGACACCCTGCCCGCGCCGCTGCGCGCGGCCGGCCTCGACGAGTCCGCCCGCCTGCGCGTGGCCGGCGTCCGCGGCCCGGACGACCTGGCCGTCCTCGCCGCGAGCTGGCGGGAGCACGCCCTGATGCCCACCCGATTCGAGCGCGCCGGACTGCGCCTCGAGCAGATCCTCCGGGAGACCGCCGCATGAGCACGCCCGTCGTCGACCACCGCGCCCCGGCCGGCACCGGAGCCCACGCCGGCGCCGCCCCGCTGGCCGCCCGCGTCCTGCGTCAGGCCGGCTACGAGACCGGCACCGCGCTGCGCAACGGCGAGCAGCTGCTCGTCACCGTGGTGCTGCCCCTGCTCGCGCTCGTGGGCGTGCACGTCACCGGCCTGCTGGACGCCCCCGGCCGCTCGGGCCTGGACGTGGCCGTGCCCGGCGTGCTCGCCCTGGCCGTGATCAGCTCCGCGTTCACGGCCACCGCGATCGCCACGGGCTTCGAGCGTCGCTACGACGTGCTCGCCGCCCTGGCCACCACCCCGCTGGGCACGCTCGGCCTCGTCGCCGGCAAGGCCCTGGCGGTGGTGGCCCTCCTGCTGGTGCAGGTGAGCGTGATCGGCGGCGTCGGCCTGGCGCTCGGCTGGCGTCCGGACCCCGAGGGGATCCTGCCGGCCCTCGTCGCCCTCGCGCTGGGGGCCGCCGCCTTCACGGCCCTCGGGCTGCTGCTCGCCGGCACGGCCCGGCCGGAGGCGACCCTCGCCGTCGCCAACCTGCTGTGGGTGCTGTTCGGCGCCGTCGGCGGCACGGTGTTCCCCGCGCGGGTGCCCGGCGTGGACCTGCTCCCCTCCGGCGCGCTGGGCACGGCCCTGCGGGCCGCCCTCCTGGACGGGGCCTGGTCGCCCGTCCCCCTGCTCGTGCTCACCCTGTGGGGCGCCGTGGCCGTCGCGGCCGCGCTCCGCTGGTTCCGCTGGCGGCCCTGAGCCGTTCCCCGTCCCCCTGCATCGAACGATCGGAAGGACACCGTGTCCACCACCACCCCCGCGGCCGGGACCGCCCCGGCCGGGCTCGCCGCCCGCCTGCCGCAGCGCCTCACGAAGGCCACCATGGCCCTCGCCGTGGCGTCCCTGGCGTCCGAGATCGGCATCATCGTCACCGGCGGCGCCGTGCGCCTCACCGGCTCCGGCCTGGGCTGCCCCACGTGGCCCAAGTGCTCACCCGAGTCCCTCACCAACACCCCAGAGATGGGCATCCACGGCTACATCGAATTCGGCAACCGGACGCTGACGTTCGTCCTGGTGGTCATCGCCGCCGCCATGTTCCTGTCCCTGTGGAACCTGCGCGGCACCCACCGGAGCCCCTTCTGGCTCTCCGTGGGCCTGCTGGCCGGCATCCCCGCGCAGGCCCTCGTGGGCGGCGTCGTGGTCCTGACGCATCTGAACCCGTGGTGGGTGGCCGGTCACTTCATCGTGTCCTCGATCATGGTCGCCGTGGCGACCCTGCTCGTGGTGCGCATCGCCGCCGAGCGCCGCGCCGGCCGGGCGGGCGTGCCCCTCGTGGACGGCGCCACCACCGTCCGGTCCCGTGCCGCCGCCTGGGCGGCGTTCGCGCTGACGTGGGCCGCCGTGTACCTGGGCACCGTGGTGACCGGCACGGGCCCGCACTCCGGCGACCCCGGCTCGCCGCGCCACGAGTTCGACCCGCTGCTGGTCACCCGGATCCACGTGATCCCGGTGTACCTGCTCCTGGCGGCCGCCCTGGTCCTGTTCTTCACGGTGCGCCGCGCGGCCGGCGCCTCCCGCCTGCAGCGCGCCGCCGTGCTGCGGCTCCTGCTCGCCCTCGTGTTCCAGGCCGCCGTGGGCTACACCCAGCACTTCACGGGCCTGCCGATCGGTGTGGTCCTGCTGCACATGCTCGGCTCGGCACTGCTCGTGGCGTCGGCGACGGAGGCCTGGGACCGGCAGGTCGCCCGCTACGTCACGGCCGGACCCGGTGCCGCGGTCGAGACCGCCACGCCCGCGCGCACCGTCGCCGCGGGCTGACGCCCCGCGCACGCGAACGGCCCCGCACCGGCTGGTGCGGGGCCGTCGTCGTCGGCGTCCCGGGGAGCGCTGGGGGCGGACCGGCGCTCAGGCGCCGAAGTGCATCAGCGGCGCACCCACGAACGGGTCCACGGCCAGGGCGATGAACAGCAGCGTCAGGTAGGTGATGGAGAGGTGGAAGACCTTCATGGCCTTGCGGTCCTCGAAGTCCTCGCGCTGGGCCTGCACCTGCAGCACGTGGGACTCCCAGATGAACCAGCCGCCGACGACGAGCGCGACCGCGGTGTAGACGATGCCGGCCCAGCCCATCGGCACGAGCAGGAGGGAGCAGGCCACGGTGGCCCACGCGTAGAGCACGACCTGGTTGGAGACGTGGCGCGCGGAGGCGATGGCGCCGAGCATCGGCACGTCGGCCTGCTGGTAGTCGCGCTTGTACTTCATGGACAGCGGCCAGTAGTGCGGGGGCGTCCACAGGAAGACCACGAGGAACAGCACGATGGCCGGCCACTCGACGGTCCCGCGCACGGCCGCCCAGCCGATCAGCACGGGGAAGCAGCCGGCGATGCCGCCCCACACGATGTTCTGCTCCGTGCGGCGCTTGAGCACGAGCGAGTACACGACCACGTAGAAGAAGATGGCGGCCACACCCAGGCCGGCCGCCAGCCAGTTGGCGCCGAACCCGAGGATCAGGATGGACACGACCGTCTGCACCCACGCGAACACGAGGGCCTCGCGGGGGGTGACCTCGCCGGTGACGAGCGGCCGGTTCTCGGTGCGCTTCATGACCCGGTCGATGTCGCGGTCGATGTAGCAGTTGAAGGTGCCGGAGGCGCCGGCGGCGAGCGCACCGCCGACGAGCGTGGCGATCATGGTGAGCACGTCCGGGAAGCCGCGCTGCGCGAAGATCATGGTCGGCAGCGTGGTCACCAGCAGCAGCTCGATCACCCGGGGCTTCGTCAGCTCGACGTACGCCCGGACCTTGCGGCGCAGGGGCAGCGGGGACCGGTCGACGACGCCGGGCTCGGCGGCGGCGACGCGGGCGGCGGACGGCGACTCCAGGGAGGATGACATCTGCTTCTCACGGTGAGGGGACGGTGGGCGTGCCCGTCCCGGGGTTCGGATCGGCCACTCGGGCGGTCCGCCTGCGGTCAGGCCTTGACCCAGTCTACTCGTGTCAACGGCTGTTCGCCCGGGGGCGAAGCATGTCATGAGGCGCCCGGTCGGGCCCGCCCCGCCGTCGCGCGGCTAGGCTGGGACGACGGCCCCGCGCCGCGACGCCCCGGCGTCGGCCGGGGCCGCACCCCGACGCTCCCGATCCGCCAGGAGAGAACCCGTGACCGACGCCGCGCAGCCGTCCACCCCCCCGACCCTGGACCGGGTGGCCCCGGCCCGCGGGTTCGTCTACTCGGAGCAGGACCGCCGGATGGTGGACACGCTCAAGGCGCTCTCGGCGGACGCCGTGGAGAAGGCCGGGCACGGCCACCCCGGCACCGCGATCTCGCTGGCCCCCGTGGCGTGGCAGCTGTACCAGAACGTCATGCACCTGGACCCCACGGACGACCGCTGGGAGGGCCGGGATCGCTTCATCCTCTCCGCGGGCCACGCCTCGCTCATCCAGTACCTGCAGTTGTTCGCCGCGGGCGCCGGGCTCGAGATCGAGGACATCCAGGGGCTGCGCACCGAGGGATCCAGGACCCCGGGCCACCCGGAGTACGGCCACACCCACGGCGTCGAGGTGACCACGGGTCCGCTGGGCCAGGGCCTGGCGATGGGCGTCGGCTTCGCGTACGAGCAGCGCCGCGTGCGCGGGCTGATGGACCCCGACGCCGCCCCCGGCACCTCCCCGTTCGACCACCACGTGTTCGTGCTCGCCTCCGACGGGGACATCCAGGAGGGCGTCGCCGCCGAGGCCTCCTCGCTGGCCGGGCACCAGGAGCTCGGGAACCTGGTCGTCGTCTACGACGCGAACCGCATCTCGATCGAGGACGACACGGACATCGCGTTCACCGAGGACGTGGTCCGCCGCTACGAGGCCTACGGCTGGCACGTGCAGGAGGTCGACTGGACCAACGGCGCCCAGGGCCACGCCGTGACCGAGTACACGGAGGACGTGGAGGCCCTGTACGACGCCCTCGTCGCGGCCAAGGCCGAGACCGGCCGGCCCTCGCTGATCAAGCTGCGCACCGTGATCGGCTGGCCCTCCCCCACGAAGCAGAACACCGGCGGCATCCACGGCTCCAAGCTCGGCACGGACGAGGTCGCCGGCCTCAAGGAGAGCCTCGGGCTGGACCCGACCAAGACCTTCGACGTCGACCCCGAGCTCCTGGCCCGCGCCCGGTCCATCGCCGAGCGCTCGGCAGAGTACCGCCGCGGCTGGGAGGTGGCGTTCCAGGCCTGGCGCGAGGCGAACCCGGAGAACGCGCGGCTGTACGACCGACTGGCCGGACGAGAGCTGCCCGCTGGCTTCGCGGACGCGTTCCCGTCCTGGGACGCGGACGAGAAGGGCCTGGCCACGCGCGCGGCCTCCGGAGAGGTGCTCACGGCCCTCGCGCCGGTCATGCCCGAGCTCTGGGGCGGCTCGGCCGACCTCGCCGGGTCGAACAACACCACCATGAAGGGCGAGCCCTCCTTCATCCCGGCCCGCCGCTCCACCGCCACGTGGCAGGGCCACGAGTACGGCCGCACCCTGCACTTCGGCGTCCGCGAGTTCGCGGCCGGGGCGATCGTCAACGGCATCACGATCGGCGGCCTGACCCGCGCGTACGTGGGCACGTTCCTGACGTTCTCCGACTACATGCGCCCCGCCGTCCGCCTGGCCGCCCTCATGGGCACCCCGAGCACGTACGTGTGGACGCACGACTCCATCGGCCTCGGCGAGGACGGCCCCACGCACCAGCCGGTGGAGCACCTGGCCGCCCTGCGGGCCATCCCCGGGCTCGACGTCGTCCGCCCGGCCGACGCCAACGAGACCGCGTGGGCGTGGCGGACGGTGCTCGAGCACCGGGACCGCCCGGCCGGGCTCGTCCTGTCCCGGCAGAGCCTGCCCGTGCTCCCCCGGGACACGGACGGCTTCGCCCCCGCCTCGGGCGTGGCCCGCGGCGCCTACGTCCTCATCGACGCCACGGATGCCGACGGCGCGCCGACGCCGGCCCGCGCGCTGCTGATCGCGACCGGCTCCGAGGTCTCCGTGGCCGTGCGGGCCCGCGCGCTGCTGCAGGCCGACGGCGTCCCGACCCGCGTCGTCTCCGCCCCCTGCCTCGAGTGGTTCGCCGAGCAGGACGAGGCCTACCGGGCCGAGGTCCTGCCCGACGGCCCCGACGCCCCGGTCCGCGTCTCCGTCGAGGCCGGCATCGCGATGCCGTGGTTCGAGCACACGGTGACGGCCTCCTCCCCGGGCGCCCGCGTGAGCCTCGAGCACTACGGCGAGTCGGCCGACGGCGCCCGCCTGATGGAGAAGTACGGATTCACTGGCGAGCACGTCGCCGAGGTGACCCGCGGCCTCCTCTGAGGCCCGGCGCCCACGGCGCCCCGAGCACGTCCACCCCGAAGGGAAGGCACCCGCAGACCATGAGCACCCCGCAGAACCCGAACACCGCCGCGCTGGCCCAGGCCGGTGTGTCGATCTGGCTCGACGACCTCTCCCGCACGCGGCTGGACGAGGGCACGCTCGAAGAGCTGATCGCCACCCGCTCGGTCACCGGCGTCACCACGAACCCGTCCATCTTCGCGGTCGCCCTCGCGGACGCGGGCGCCTACCAGGGACAGCTGCGCGACCTCGCCGCGGCCGGCGCCTCGGTGGACGAGGCCGTCGTCGCCCTGACGACCGAGGACGTGCGCCGCGCCGCCGACGTGCTCGCGCCCGTCCACGAGCGCACCGGCGGGGCGGACGGCTTCGTCTCCCTTGAGGTCGATCCGCGCCTGGCCCGCGACGCCGCCGGCACCGTGGCGCAGGCCCGCGAGCTGGCGGCGGCCGTCGACCGTCCCAACCTCATGGTGAAGATCCCCGCGACCGTGGAGGGCCTGTCCGCCATCGCGGACGTGCTCGGCGCGGGCATCAGCGTGAACGTGACCCTGATCTTCTCCCTGCCCCGCTACCGCCGGGTGCTCAACGCCTGGCTCACCGGCCTGGAGAAGGCCCGGGCGAACGGGCACGACGTCCGCCGCCTCCACTCGGTGGCCTCCTTCTTCGTCTCCCGTGTGGACACGGAGGTCGACGCGCGGCTGCGCGCGATCGGCACCCCCGAGGCCGAGGCGCTGACCGGCCGGGCCGCCGTCGCCAACGCGCGCCTGGCCTACCGAGCCTTCGAGCAGGCCCTGGACTCGGAGCGCTGGCGCCTGCTCGAGGCGGCCGGCGCCCCCGTGCAGCGGCCCCTGTGGGCCTCCACCGGCGTCAAGGACCCCGCCCTGCCGGACACGCTGTACGTCACCGAACTCGTGGCACCGCACACCGTGACCACCCTGCCGGAGAAGACCCTCGAGGCGGTCGCCGACCACGGGGTGATTGCGGCGGACACCGTCACGGGCGCCTACGCCGAGGCCGATGCCCTGCTCGACGCGGTCGGCGCGGCAGGCGTGTCCTACCAGGACGTCGTGGACGTGCTGGAGACTGAGGGCCTGGAGAAGTTCGAGGCCGCGTGGGACGAGCTGCTCGGCTCGGTCCGCTCCGGGCTCGACGCCCATCGCTGACCGCACCCGCCCCCCGACCCCGCCGCCCGC
>NZ_JASDCZ010000062.1:0-13279 GCF_030407635.1 Micrococcus sp. APC 4021 | reverse complement strand
CGCCGCCCGTCCCCTCCGGCGGGGGCGGGCGGCGGGGTCAGTGGTGGTCCTCGCCCGTGAGCACCTGCAGCGCGGCGGCGGTGAAGACCCGCATGCCCACGCCGATGGCCCGCTCGTCCGGCGCGTAGTCCCCGCGGTGCAGATCGTAGATGGGGCCACCCGGGGACCGGGTGCCGAGGCGCAGCATGGAGCCGGGCACCCTCTGGGTCATCCAGGCGAAGTCCTCGCCGCCCATCGACTGCGGGGTCAGGAGGATCGCCCGGGAGCCGAGTTCCCGCCGCGCCGCGGTCTCGATCAGCGCCGTCTCGCCCTCGGTGTTGTGCACCGGCGGGACGCCGCGCACGTGCTCGAGCTGCACGTGCACGCCGTACGGCGCGGCGACCTGTCGGACCACCTCGTCGAGCAGCGCGCCGGCCTCCTCCCACACGTCCGCGTCGAGGCAGCGCATGGTCCCGGCCAGGTAGCCGGTGTTGTCGATCGCGTTGGGCGCGCTGCCGGCGGCGATCTGCCCCCACACCACGGAGACGGCCGAGCGCACGTCGATCCGCCGGGAGAGCACGGCGGGCACGTTCACGGCGATCTGGGACAGGGCGAAGACCATGTCCTCGGTGAGGTGGGGCCGCGAGGTGTGCCCACCGCGTCCGGTGAGGGTGATCCGGATGGTGTCCGCCGCCGAGGTGATGGCGCCGATGCGGGTGCCGATCGAGCCGACGTCGACCTGGGGGTCGCAGTGCGCCGCCAGGATGCGGGGAACGTCGTCGAGGATCCCCTGGCGCAGCACGGCCAGGGAGCCGCCGGGCAGCCGCTCCTCCGCGGGCTGGAAGATGACGCGGACCGTGCCGTGGACCCGCTCGCCGACCGCGCGCAGGTCGGGGTCGGCGGTGGCCCCGCGGAGGATGCGGCCGAGGGCGACGGCCACACCCGCCATGACGGCGGTGTGCATGTCGTGGCCGCACGCGTGCGCGACGCCGTCATTGACGGACACGTAGGGCAGGCCGGTCTCCTCCTCGACCGGCAGCGCGTCGATGTCCGCGCGCAGGGCCAGCACCACCGGCCCCTCCCCGACGTCCACGTAGGCGCCCGTGGACTCCATCCGCACGGGCGAGAGCCCATAGCCGGAGAGCAGCTCCACGATGCGGTCGGTGGTGCGGTACTCCTCATAGGAGAGCTCGGGATGCCGGTGCAGGTCCCGGCGGAAGGACACGATCTCGTCCTCGAGCTCGGCCACCACGGGGCCCACCGAGGGGACGGAGGTCGGACGGGGCCCGGTCAGCACGGAGTCGGAGGTGGTCATGGCCCAGCACCCTACTCCGGGGGTGCCGGTCGGTGGGGGCCGGACCCGGCCGGGGACGCGGTCAGAGGACCTCGTCCACGCCCTCCGCCTTGAGCGCCTCGACGGCCTTCTTGACCTCCTGGGCGTGCTCCGTGGTGGTGACCAGCAGCGCGTCCTCGGTGTCCACCACGACGACGTCCTCGATGCCGATCAAGGCGATGACGCGCTTCGTGTCCGTCACCACGACGCCGGACGCGTCGTCCGAGTACACGCGCGGGGTGTCCCCGATCACCGTGATGCCGGAGGCGTCCTTGACCGGGTTCAGGCGGGCGATCGCCGCGAAGTCCCCCACGTCGTCCCACGTGAAGGAGCCGGGGATCATGGCCACGTCGCCGACGGCGGCGGCGGGCTCGGCCACGGCGTAGTCGATGGCGGTCTTCGTCAGCTCGGGCCACACCCGGGCCATGACCTCGTCCCGCTCCGGCGTCTCCCACGCGCGGGCGATCTCCATCAGGCCGGCGTGCAGCGCGGGCTCGTTCTCCTCGAGGTGGGCCAGCATGAGGCCCACGGGCGCCACGAACATGCCCGCGTTCCAGAGGTAGCGGCCGGACTTCACGTACTGCTGGGCGACCTTCAGGTCCGGCTTCTCCACGAACGCGGCGACGTCGTGCGCGTCCGGGGCGCCGGCCACGCGGAGGCGGCGGCCCCGGCGGATGTAGCCGAAGCCCGTGGCCGCGTGCGTGGGCTCGATGCCGATGGTCACGATCCGGCCCGTGGCCGCCGTCTCGACGGCCTGCCGCACCGCGTCCTGGAAGACCTCCACCGGGGAGATCACCTGATCCGCCGCGAACGATCCCATGATCGTGTCCGGGTCGCGCAGGGAGAGGATCGCCGCGGCCAGGCCGATGGCGGCCGCGGAGTCCTTAGGCGAGGGCTCGAGCACCAGATCCGTCTCCGCCAGGGACGGCAGCTGCGTGCACACCGCCTCCCGGTGGGCCTCCCCGGTCACCACGAGCATGCCCGCGGCCAGGGGCGCCAGACGGTCCCACGTGGCACGGATCAGGGTCTGACCCGAGCCGGTGAGGTCGTGGAGGAACTTCGGCGCGGCGGCCCGCGAGAGGGGCCACAGGCGGGTGCCCACGCCCCCGGCGGGGATCACGGCGTGGAAGCGGGACAGGGCCGTGCCCGGCGCGGCCTCGCGCGGGGCATCGGTCAGGTTCGGATCGGTGCTCACCGGGCCAGACTACGGAACCGTCCGGACGGGGGACCACTCGACGCGTCCCAGGCGGGGCACAGCCCAGACCGAACAGGACGGCGGCGGGGCGCCGCACGCGTCACAGTGGTCGCCCGGGTCCCGATCGGGCACGGAGGCGCGGGAAGGGTCTACCCTAGGTGGAGGAATCCACTCGCACACGCCCCTGCCCGTCGTCGTCCCACGGCGGAGGACCGGGATCGTGCATTCCCCCTGGAGGTATCAACCGTGTCTAGCGCCACTGCGCAGGCCCCGGCCAAGAACGGCCGCGGAACCCTGTACCGGGGCCACGGCGGCATGTGGTCCTGGGTGGGCCACCGCGTCACCGGCGTCGTCATCTTCTTCTACCTGCTCGTCCACGTGCTGGACACGGCCCTGGTCCGGGTCTCCCCCGAGGCCTACAACGCCGTGATCGGCTCGTACAAGACGTGGTACTTCGCGCTCGGCGAGGCCGGCCTCGTCGCGGCGATCATCTTCCACGCCCTGAACGGCCTGCGCATCATCCTGGTCGACTTCTGGAAGGGCGGCACCCAGCACCACAAGACCCTGCTGTGGATCGTGCTGGGGCTGTGGGTCGTCCTGACCCTGGGCTTCGCCATCCGTCACTTCAGCCTCGCACTCGGAGGTCACTGAGCCATGAGCACCACCGCTGAGACCACCATCGCGGCGCCCCGCAGCCGCCGTCTGGACCCCAAGTACACGCGCGACGGCGGCGGCCGCGGCAACTTCGAGATGCTCGCCTGGCTGTTCATGCGCATCTCGGGCGTCTTCCTCGTCGTGCTGATCGCCGTGCACCTGACCACCAACCTGCTGGTGGGCGACGGCATCCACGCCATCGACTTCGGCTTCGTGGCCGGCAAGTGGGCGCACCCGCTGTGGCAGTTCTGGGACCTGGCCCTCCTGTGGCTGGCCATGCTGCACGGCGCCAACGGCGTGCGCACGATCATCAACGACTACACCCGTCGCGGCAGCGCCCGCTTCTGGCTGACGATGATCCTGTACATCGCCACGGCCGTGATCATCATCCTCGGCACCCTGGTGATCTTCACCTTCGATCCCTGCATGGTGGACGCCTCCGGCGCCCTGCTCGAGGGCTCCCCGGCCTTCTGCGGCTGACCTCGGAAACGCTCACCCTGCGGTGCGGCCGGCCCGAGCGGCCGCCGCGTCACAGACACCCAGAAAGAGAGACCTGAATGCAGGTGCACAAGTACGACGTGGTGATCGTCGGCGCCGGCGGCGCGGGCATGCGCGCGGCCATCGAGGCCGGTCAGCGCGCGCACACCGCCGTCCTCACCAAGATCTACCCCACGCGTTCCCACACCGGCGCGGCCCAGGGCGGCATGTGCGCGGCCCTCGCCAACGTCGAGGAGGACAACTGGGAGTGGCACACGTTCGACACCGTCAAGGGCGGCGACTACCTGGTGGACCAGGACGCCGCGGAGGTCATGGCCAAGGAGGCCATCGACGCGGTGCTGGACCTCGAGAAGATGGGCCTGCCCTTCAACCGCACCCCCGAGGGCAAGATCGACCAGCGCCGCTTCGGCGGCCACACCCGTGACCACGGCAAGGCGCCCGTGCGCCGCGCCTGCTACGCCGCGGACCGCACCGGCCACATGATCCTCCAGACGCTGTACCAGAACTGCGTCAAGCACAACGTGGAGTTCTTCAACGAGTTCTACGTGCTCGACCTGCTGCTGGTGGAGGAGGACGCCGTGCGCGAGGACGGCACCGCCTATAAGCAGAAGCGCACCGCCGGCGTCGTCTCCTACGAGCTGGCCACCGGCGAGATCCACGTCTTCCAGGCCAAGTCGGTCATCTTCGCCACCGGCGGCGCCGGCAAGGTGTACAAGACCACTTCGAACGCCCACACCCTCACCGGCGACGGCATGGCCATCGCCTACCGCGCGGGCCTGCCGCTCGAGGACATGGAGTTCGTGCAGTTCCACCCGACCGGCCTGGCCGGCCTGGGCATCCTGCTCTCCGAGGCCGCACGCGGCGAGGGCGGCATCCTCCGCAACGCGGACGGCGAGCGCTTCATGGAGCGCTACGCCCCCACCATCAAGGACCTCGCCCCGCGCGACATCGTGGCCCGGTCCATGGCCGAGGAGGTCCGTCAGGGCCGCGGCGCCGGCCCCAACAAGGACTACGTGCTGCTCGACCTGACGCACCTGGAGCCCTCGCACATCGACGAGAAGCTTCCGGACATCACCGAGTTCGCCCGCACGTACCTGGGCGTCGAGCCCTACACGGAGCCGGTGCCGGTGTTCCCCACCTGCCACTACTTCATGGGCGGCATCCCCACGAACATCCAGGCCGAGGTCCTCCAGGACAACGACACCGTCGTGCCGGGCCTGTACGCCGCCGGCGAGGTGGCCTGCGTGTCCGTGCACGGGTCCAACCGCCTGGGCACCAACTCGCTGCTGGACATCAACGTGTTCGGCCGCCGCGCCGGCATCTACGCCGCCGAGTACGCCGCGCAGGCGGACTGGGTGGAGCTGCCCGAGGGCGGCGAGCTGCCGACCGTGGAGCACATCGAGAACCTGCGCTCCGCCACCGGCTCCGAGCGCGTCGCGGACATCCGCGCCGAGCTCCAGGAGTCCATGGACGCGGACATGCAGGTCTTCCGCGACGAGGACTCGATCCGCCGCGCACTGGCCAAGATCGAGGAGCTGCGCGGGCGCTACGAGAACGTGTCCGTCCAGGACAAGGGCCGCCGCTTCAACCTCGACCTGCTCGAGGGCATGGAGCTGGGCTACCTCCTGGACATCGCCGAGGCGATGACCCTCGCGGCCCTGGGCCGCAAGGAGTCCCGCGGCGGGCACTACCGCGAGGACTACCCCGACCGCGACGACGAGAACTTCATGGCGCACACCATGATCTACCGTGACGAGACCGCGGAGATGGAGGGCGTCAAGGGCATCCGCTTCGAGACCAAGCCCGTCGTCGTGACCCGTTACCAGCCGATGGAGCGTAAGTACTGATGAGCCACTCAGCAACCGAGACCGAGGCCCCCGTGGCCCAGGCGCAGACCCAGTCCGCCGGTGGCGGCGCAGGCGAGGTCGAGAGCTTCGACATCGTGCTCAAGGTCCGCCGCTACCTCCCGGAGTCCTCCGAGGAGTCCTACTGGGACGAGTGGCGCCTGACCATGTACGGCACCGACCGCGTGCTGGACGCCCTGCACAAGGTCAAGTGGGACCACGACGGCACCCTGTCGTTCCGCCGCTCCTGCGCCCACGGCGTGTGCGGCTCCGACGCCATGCGCATCAACGGCCGCAACCGCCTGGCCTGCAAGACGCTCCTGAAGGACCTCGACCTGTCCAAGCCCATCCTGGTGGAGCCCATCAAGGGCCTGCCGGTGGAGAAGGACCTGATCGTGGACATGGACCCGTTCTTCCAGTCCTACCGCGAGATCATGCCGTTCCTGGTCGCCGAGGGCCACGCGCCCACCAAGGAGCGCTACCAGTCCCAGGCCGACCGGGCGATCTACGACGACACCACGAAGTGCATCCTGTGCGCCGCGTGCACCTCGTCCTGCCCGGTGTTCTGGACGGATGGCCAGTACTTCGGCCCGGCCGCCATCGTCAACGCGCACCGGTTCATCTTCGACTCGCGTGACGAGGCCGGCGACATGCGCCTGGAGATCCTGAACGACAAGGAGGGCGTGTGGCGCTGCCGCACGACCTTCAACTGCACCGACGCGTGCCCCCGCGGCATCCAGGTGACCAAGGCGATCTCCGAGGTGAAGCAGGCCATCCTGGCCCGCCAGTTCTGATCCCCCGCACCACGACGGCGGCCCGTCTCCTCACCTCGAGGAGGCGGGCCGCCGTCGTCGTGCGTGGTGCCCCTCCCGCCGAAGCCCGCAGACGCGCCGTCACCGGACCGGCGTAGCGGCGTGTCTGCGGGCCTCGGCGTGGGGACGGGCGAGACCGGAGGCGGAGTCGGAGGCGGGGCGAGCTCAGACGTCGAAGGCGTCGCGCGTCTCCCGCCGGTGCGCCACACGCAGCCACACCGCGCTGGACACGAGCATCCCGACGACGGCACCCAGCACGACCGGCCCCCCTCCCCCGTCCTGCACCATCCGTCCACCGTCGACCATCCAGAAGGCCGCCGTGAGCATCCCCAGCACCACGAGCACGCTCCCCACGGGGCGCACGGCCCGGATGCGGCGGGTGATGCCGGCCAGGAGCACCAGGGTCAGGACGACCACCGCCGCGGCGGCCACCGGCCACGCCCCCGCCGGGGTGAGGAACGCGGCGACGTCGGCGTCGGTGACCTCGCTCGCGCCCCAGGAGCGCGCCTCCAGCACGGCGCGGGCGTAGCCGGGCGTCGCCTGCAGCGCGAGCACGCCCCCCACGCCGGCCGCGCTCAGTGCCCCCGTGACCGCCGTGACGGTCTGGAACAGGCGCAGGGGACGCAGGGCCGCGCGATCGGGACCGGGGTCGCGCTCCGTGGTCTCGTGGGGATCGTCGTCGAGGGGGTGCATGCCCCCATCATGCCCGGCGGCGCAGGAAGGTCGTTGCGAGGCCCGGGTTGAAGGCGCACACGAGCCAGGCCGCGTTCACGAGCGCGAACAGCCCGCCCAGGACCAGGGGCAGCACCACGTCCCCGGCGGGGAAGACGAACAGGCGGATGGCCCCCAGCAGCGTCACGAAGATGGCGATCGAGGCGAACAGGGCACCCATGATGCGCGCCGTGTTGCTGTGCCGGGTCAGCCCGACGAGGACGATCGCGTAGACCGCCAGACCCAGCAGGGTCGCGAACCAGGCACTGCCGGTGAGGGCGCCCTCGATGGCCTCGGCGGTCATCGCGGGCGACTGCGCGCCGCCCTCGGGCAGCGAGTCCGCGATGTCCTGGGCCGCGCCCGGGAGGAGGTTGCGCAGGATCGACGCGGCATAGAGGACCGCGGATGCCACCGTCAACCCGAGCAGCGCCCGGAACACGCCGGGGGTGCGGGCGTCGGGGCGGATCAGCGGGCGGGCGTCCGGGCCGGAGTGCCCGGCGATGCGCCGCCGCGCCTCATCCGGGCCCACCACGGGCCGCCCGCCGCCGTCCAGGTCGTCGGGGTGGGGGGACACGGGATGCGGGGGTCGATGATCGGAGGCCATGTCGCCATGGTCTCCGCTGGCCGACGCCGGGGCGAGGGCTGGCGACCCCGGACTCGCCGCCGGCGAACGGCGTCGGGGTCAGGCGCGGCGGCCCTGACGGGTGTAGGCCGCGACCTGCGGGTTGAAGGCCTTGACCAGCCACAGGATGTTCACGATCACCAGCGCCAGGCTGAGCACGGAGGCCAGCACGCCGCCGATGCCGGGGTAGGTCACGAAGGAGAAGATGCCGCCGACGGCGCTGAGGGTGCCCAGGATCGCGAGGACGATGCCGAGGATGCGGGCCCAGTTCTTGGCCCCGCGGAGGTTGAAGTACACCAGGGCGTACAGGGCCACGCCGATGAGCAGGACGATGATCGTGCCCACCGTCACGGAGGCGCCCACGACGGGCGCGATCTCCTCCACCTGCTCGGGGGTGAGGCCGCTCTGGCGAAGGGAGTCCCGCATGCGTTCGATGCTCTCCTCGCCGCCGAACAGGGCCGGCAGGGAGGACAGCACGTACAGCGCGAGCGACGTGAGCGTCAGCGTCAGGAGGGCGGGGAACGCGGCCGGCTCCGGGACGATGCCGTACGGGCTGCCCGGCTGGGCGCCGTAGCCCGGGGCCGCGTAGGGCTGCGTGCCGTAGCGGGAGCCCGCGGCGGGCTGGCCCGGGTTCGGGTCCTGGTGCGGTCGATCGGTGGTCATGGAGTGCTCCTCGGTGTCGTGGGTGACGGTGATGGCGGTGACGGGCGCGGCGGCCGGATCACTCGTGGCGCAGGGCCTCGATGGGATCCTTCCGGGCCGCACGCAGGGCGGGCAAGGTGCCGGCGATGAACGCGATGGCCACGATCAGCAGCAGGATCAGCAGCAGGGCGGGGGGGTTGACCGCGAACAGGACCAGGCCGGTGACGCCGCTGAGGGGGCCGGTGGTCAGCACCTGGTTCGCGATGAGGCCGACGGCGACGCCCAGGCCGATGCCGATCAGCGAGCCGAGCAGGCCGATCACGACGGCCTCCATGGTGAACAGGCCGAAGATCTTCCCGCCGGTCATGCCGAGGGCCTTCATGAGGCCGATCTCCCGGGTGCGCTCCTGCACCGCCATGAGCAGGGTGTTGATGATGCCGAAGCTGGCGGCGAGCAGTGCGATGAGCGCGAAGCCGGTGAGCACCCACGTGACGGCGTCGATGACGCCGCGGATCACGCCGAGCTGCTCCTCGAGGGTCTGCGCCAGCAGGCCCTTGTCGGCCAGCGCCTGCTTCACGGCGTCCTCGTTCGCCTCCGGATCCTCCACGATCGCCGTGGCCTGGAAGTAGGTGTCCCGCTGGGACTCCGGCAGGCCCTCCGTCGTGATGTCGTAGATCGCCTGCTCGAGCGACTCCGACGGCGTCGGGGCGGTGCCCGCACCGGACGCGGCCGCCTTCGTCACACCGACCACGGTGGCCGTCACGGACTTGTGCTCCTGCAGCGGGGTCGCCGCCACGACGGTCAGCTCCGTGCCGACCAGGTCCTCGGCGTCGCCGGCGCCCAGGTCCTCCACCCACGACTCGGGCATGACGATCTCCGCGGCGCCGGCCTCGGGGGCACGGCCGGCCGAGAAGGTGAGCATGTCGATCTCGCCGGAGCTGCCCATGAAGCCGGTCTGCCACTTGCGGTCGTCCGGGCCCTGGATGTACTCCGGCTCGGCCACCCGATAGGTCTTCACCTCGGTGACGTGCTCGGTGTCCTCGATCGCGGCGAGGTCCTCCTGCGTGAGCAGCGGCATGCCGAACATCTCGCCGCCGGCGGCGTCCTGCTCCGTGTACTCCTGGGGCGAACCGCTCGCCGCACCGGCCGAGGACATGTCCTGCTGCTTCATCACGGTCAGCTCGCCGGGCTTGCCGAAGCCCTCGACCACGTTGTCCACGTACTTGTTGATGCCCGCGCCGAGCCCCGTGGTGAGGGTCAGCGTGAATGCGCCGATCACGATCGCGACGACGGTGAGGAAGGTGCGCAGCTTGGAGCGCATCGTGTTGGCGAGCGCCGTGCCCGCGACGTCGGTGGCCTTCATGCCCGCGCTCCGTCCCGCTCGGTGCCGACGCGCTCGTCGGCGATGACCACGCCGTCCTGCAGCTCGACGCGACGGTCGCACTTCGCGGCCAGGTCGTCGTCGTGCGTGACCACTACGAGGGTGATGCCCTCGTCGCGGTGCAGGCCGAAGAGGATGTCCTCCACGGCCGCCGAGGTGGCGGAGTCCAGGTTGCCCGTGGGCTCGTCCGCGAACAGCACCGTCGGGTTGTTCACGAGCGCGCGGGCGATGCACACGCGCTGCTTCTGGCCGCCGGAGAGGTCCGTGGCCTTGTTCTTCGCCTTGTCCGCGAGCTCGAGGCGCTCGAGCACCGCCATGCCGCGGCGCGTGCGCTCGGCCCGGCCCACGCCGGCGATCTTCAGCGGCAGCACGGTGTTCTCCAGGACCGTCTGGTTCGGGTTCAGGAAGAACTGCTGGAACACGAAGCCGAACCGCTCGTTGCGCAGCTGGGAGATCTCCGCGGCCTTGAGCTGGGAGACGGGACGGCCGTCCATCGCGACGACGCCGGCGGAGGGCTGGTCCAGCAGCGCCAGCAGGTGCATCAGGGTGGACTTGCCGGAGCCGGACTTGCCGACGACGGCCAGGGACTCGCCGCGCTGGATCTGCAGGGTGATGCCCTTCAGCGCGTCGAAGCGGGACGCCCCGCGACCGTAGACCTTGACGAGGTTCTCCGTCTCCAGGACGGGTTCGGCGCCGGGCGGGACCTCGGCGACGGCGGGGATGGGGACAGCGGTGGACATGGCTCCGGCACTCCTCTGTCGGTGGGGCTCGCCCCCACGGCGGCAGGAGCGGAGGCAGTGCCTCCATCCTGACAGCCACGCACGCGCCGCCGCCTCCGCCTCGAGTCGGAGAAACACGACGGCCCGCGTCCCCCGCAGGTCGGGGGCGCGGGCCGTCGTCGGGGGGCCGCGGGACCGGTGCGGCCCGGCTCAGCGCAGCGGCGGCAGGAAGCCGACCTTGGCGTAGACGTCCTCGAGCACGGGCGTGGCCACGGTGCGGGCCTTCTCGGCGCCGGCGGCGAGGATGCGGTCGAGCTCGGCGGGGTCGTCCAGCAGCGCGAGGGCGCGCTCGCGCACGGGGGCCAGGCGCTCGACGACGGCGTCCGCCACCGCGACCTTGAGGTGGCCGTACATCTTGCCGACGAACTCCTCCTCGAGCTGCGGGATCGGCGTGCCGGACACCGCGGAGAGGATGCTCAGCAGGTTGGAGACGCCAGGCTTGGCCTCACGGTCGAAGCGCACCTCGGTGCCGTCGTCGGTCACGGCCGACTTGATCTTCTTGGCGGTCTTCTTCGGCTCCTCGAGGATGTTGATGAGCCCGTTCGGGGACGCCGCGGACTTGGACATCTTCGACGTGGGGTCCTGCAGGTCGTAGATGCGCGCGCCGGTCTCCGGGTAGAAGCCGGTGGGCACCACGAACGTCTCGCCGTAGCGGTGGTTGAAGCGCTGGGCGAGGTCGCGGGTGAGCTCCACGTGCTGGCGCTGGTCGTCGCCCACGGGCACGCCATGCGGCTGGTAGAGCAGGATGTCCGCGGCCATGAGCATGGGGTACGCGAGCAGGCCGACGCCGGCCGCGTCCGCGCCCTGCTTGGCGGACTTGTCCTTGAACTGGGTCATCCGCATGGCCTCGCCCATGCCGGTCATGCAGGTCAGCACCCACGCCAGCTGCGCATGCTCGGGCACCTGGGACTGGACGAACAGCGTGGAGCGCTCGGGGTCGATGCCGCCGGCGATGAACTGCGCGGCGGCCACCCGCGTGCGCTCCGCCAGGGCTGCCGGGTCCTGCGGCACGGTGATGGCGTGCAGGTCGGGGATGAAGAAGAACGCCTCGAAGTCGGCCTGGGTGCGCTCCCAGTTCACGAGGGCGCCGAGGTAGTTGCCCAGGTGGAGGGAGTCCGCCGAGGGCTGCATGCCGGAGAGCACGCGGTGCCGGGCGGACGCGCCGGCCAGGTGGGCGGTGGCGGCGGCGTCCTGGGCCAGGACGTCCTGCACGGAGTTCTTCTTCATGGTCATCTCAGCCTCGGGTCTCTCCTGCACGGTCAGAACTGGTAGTCGACCACGAGCGGGGCGTGGTCGGAGAAGCGGGTGCCCCAGCTGGGGGCGCGGTCCACGACGGCGGTCGTCGCCCGCTCGGCCAGGCCCGCGGTCGCCATGTGGTAGTCGATGCGCCACCCGGCGTCGTTGTCGAAGGCCTTGCCGCGCATGGACCACCACGTGTACGGGCCCGGCACCGGCCCGGCGAGGGCGCGGTGCACGTCCGTGAAGCCGAGCTCGCCGAAGAACCGGTCGAAGTAGGCGCGCTCCTCGGGCAGGAAGCCGGCCTTCTTCACGTTGCCCTTCCAGTTCTTGATGTCCAGCTCGGTGTGGCCCACGTTGAGGTCGCCCGTGACGAGGGCGTGCCCCTCCCCCGCGGCCAGCTCGGAGAGGCGGCGGACCATCTCGTCGAGGAACCGGTACTTGTCCACCTGCTTCGGGGTGTCGACCTCGCCCGAGTGCACGTACGCGGAGACCACGGTCAGCGGCGAGCCGTCCGGCAGGCGCAGGTCGGCCTCGATCCAGCGGCCGGCGTCGTCGAAGTACGCGTCGGCGTCGGCGATGCCGGTGCGGACCTCGCCGAGCGGGAACCGCGAGGCGATCGCGACGCCGGCCCGCCCCTTGGCGGCGGCCACGGCGTCCGCCAGGTGCACCTCGTCCCAGTCCTCGCCCACGATCTCGCGGACCAGCTGCGCCGTGACGTCCGCGGGGGCGCGCACCTCCTGGAGGGTGAGCACGTCCACGCCGCGGCCGGCGAACCACTCCCGCATGCCCTTGCGGTGCGAGGCGCGGATGCCGTTGACGTTCACGGTGGCCACGCGCACGGCGCCGTCGGCCTTGGGCGCCCCGGCGTTGGCGTGCACCACGGGCTCGCCCTCGGCGGGCTCGGGGTACGTCCCGGTGACGGGGTCCTTCTCGGGCAGCGCCGTCATCAGCCGATCACCGTCCCGCTCACCGGGCCCTCGGCGCCGCCGGCCCGGGACTCCTTGATCATGTCGCGGGCGTTGGAGGCCGTGATGTCGATGGTCTCCAGGGCGCGGTCCACCATCTCGCGGTCCATGCCCGCGCCCGCGGCGAGCTGCTCGCGCACCACGCGCACCTGCACCTGGGCGATCTTGAACGAGTGGTCCAGCTTGGTGTCCCGCAGGGGGTCCGCGGCCGGGGCCTGCGGGGCCACCGCGGGGGCGGCGGCGTCGGTGTCCCGGCCGCGCAGGGCGGCGACGTCGGCGCGGGCGTTCTGGATGGCGGTGTCCACCTTGCGGCCTGCGGCCTGGACGCCGCGGCGCATCTGCAGGTACACGACCACCGCGAACACGAGCCAGCCGGCGGCGACGGCGACCACGAGCCACCCGATCACGTCGTTCTGGTTCGCGGCGAAGATGATCGCCACGATCAGGATGACGATCATCGCGACGAAGCCGAGCGATCCCACGCGCAGGCCGGCGCGGGGGCCGCGGCGCGCGCCGTCGGGACCGGGGGTCAGGGACTGGGACATGGGTGCTCCTCCGGAGGGGCTCGTGGGGTCTGCCCTCCATCATCCCGCATCGTGGGGTGCGCTCCGAATCGGGCGGCCCG
>NZ_JASDCZ010000061.1:0-13318 GCF_030407635.1 Micrococcus sp. APC 4021 | reverse complement strand
CACTGGGCCTCTGGGTTCCGTGGGCAGGAGAGTGAAGGTTTCTGCCCCCGGAAGCGAAAACCCTGCCGGTTCTGCCCCCAGAACAGGGGAGAGCGCGCTTTCTGCCCACGGAGCGGGCGGGGCTGCCGGTTCTGCCCACGGAACGGGGCCGGTGCGGGACGCCTCCGCTGCGGTGGGCCCGCCGGTAGACTGCCGGACTGTGGCTTTGACTATCGGATTCGTGGGACTGCCCAACGTAGGCAAGTCGACCCTGTTCAACGCGCTGACGCGCCAGACCGTGCTCGCGGCGAACTACCCGTTCGCGACGATCGAGCCGAACGTGGGCGTGGTGAACCTGCCGGACGAGCGGCTGACTCAGCTGGCCGAGATCTTCGGCTCCGAGCGCATCCTGCCGGCGACGGTGTCCTTCGTGGACATCGCCGGCATCGTGAAGGGCGCCTCCGAGGGGGAGGGCCTGGGCAATCAGTTCCTGGCGAACATCCGTGAGGCCCACGCGATCGCCCAGGTGGTGCGCGCGTTCGACGACGGCGACGTCGTCCACGTGGACGGCAAGGTGGACCCGGCCTCGGACATGGAGACCATCAACACCGAGCTGATCATCGCGGACATGCAGACCGTGGAGAAGGCGATCCCGCGCGTCGAGAAGGAGGTCAAGGGCAAGAAGAAGGAGCCCGCCGACCTCGAGGCGCTCAAGGCCGCGCTCGCGGTGCTGGAGCGGGGCGAGACGATTTTCGCCGCGAAGGACAAGGACAAGCTGGACATGGACCGGCTGCGCGAGCTGAGCCTGCTCACCGCCAAGCCGTTCATCTACGTGTTCAATTCGGATGAGGGTGTGCTGGGGGACAAGGCCAAGCAGCAGGAGCTGCGCGATCTGGTGGCCCCCGCCCAGGCCGTGTTCCTGGACGCCAAGCTCGAGTCCGACCTCGTGGAGCTCTCCGAGGAGGAGGCCGCCGAGATGCTGGAGATGGCCGGGCAGGACGAGTCCGGGCTGGACCAGCTGGCCCGCGTCGGATTCTCCACCCTCGGCCTGCAGACCTACCTGACGGCGGGGCCGAAGGAGACGCGCGCGTGGACCATCCCGGTCGGCGCGACGGCGCCCGAGGCTGCCGGCGTGATCCACACCGACTTCCAACGCGGCTTCATCAAGGCGGAGATCGTGAGTTTCGACGATCTGGTCGCCGCCGGCTCTATGGCCGATGCCAAGGCTGCCGGCAAGGTGCGCATGGAGGGCAAGGACTACGTGATGCGGGACGGGGACGTGGTCGAGTTCCGCTTCAACGTCTAGCAGTGTCAGGCGCCCTCCCGTACCGAAGGAGGGGACACGTCGATCCTCCTATCCGATGTGGTGAACCCCAGCATGCTCCTGCATCGGCGCCGGATGTGACCTACGCCACGCCGTTCAGGGCGCCTGCCATGCATTGCGCACGGACATGGCGGTGAGCAGCACGAGCAGCTCGGCGCGCACCCGCGGGTCCTCCAGGTCGTAGGCCAACCCGTCCTTGATCCGTTTGATCCGATGGCTCACGGTCTGCGGGTGCACGTCCAGCGACGTGGCGATGCCCGGGCGATGGCCCCACTGGAGCAGCCACTCGTGCAGCGTCGAGGCCAGCACGTCGGGGTGGTCCTCCGCCTCGAAATCGAACTCCCCCAAGTGCTTGCGCTGCAGGGCGGTGATCACTGCCGGGTCCGCACTCATCGCCAGCTCGAGGAGGACATCGTCGGCGAAGGTGATCCCCTCGGCCGACGAGTCGAGCAGCTCCGTGCGTGTCGCCAGCGCCAGCGAGCCGGGCAGCTCGTCCAAGGGCACGGCCGGGCCGACCACGCAGGTGTGACCGACGAGCAGCGACTGCAGGGAGCTGGACTGCTTCCCGTCCGCCACGGGATGGATGAGGACCACGTCGCTGGCCCGGTCGTAGTAGGCGACCTTGACGTCGGCACGCCGGCGGATCTGCGGCCCGGAGTCCGCGGAGGTGAGGATGGCGCAGACCTTGGTGCTCGGCTGCCACCCGACCTCGGCGACCAGGTCGCTCGGGTCGCCCCGCCCGTACATCAGCACGCTGGCCAGTCGCCGCAGCGCCTCGTCCTCGTCGCCGTCGTCCAGGTCGGCCAGGTCGTGTCCACGCTGCGACGCAGACACGACGGCCTCCCCGACGGTCATCACCCGGCTCAGCAGCCCGATGACACTCTCACTGTCGTCGTCCTGGCGGTCGGCCCCGAGGATGGGCCCGGTGGACCTGCGCCTGACAGCGGGCGACGGCGATCCGCAGCCCCGAGACCAACAGATCGACGTCGACTCCCCCGCGGGCACATTCTCTCCCGAGCCGCTCGAAGATGCTGCCCCGCGCGGCGACGCGGTCGATGTCGTTGGTGACGACGCAGTCGAGGAACTCCATGAGGACCTCACCGACATCCACCGGCCAGTGCCGCTCGATCGCCACCGGCGGGACCCCGAGCTCGGTGGCGACCTCCGTCACGAGTCGCTGAGTCAGGCGCGTCTTCTCCTCCGCGTACGCCGCCAAGACGTGACGTCCCGGCGCCTTCATCGGCATTCAGACTCCCCATGGTTCTCGCGATCCACCTGGCCTCCACCCCGCCGTGGTGTTCCGCTCGCTGGCATGATCATGAACAGTATTTGTCCAAAGTAGCGAGCCTTGGCATCGAGTGACAATGCGTCACTAGAACTTGTCACATCAGGCCATGACGCGCCCGGGTCTCGCGCGTTTATGATGATTCCCAGCATCCATATGGTGCGGTGCCACCCATCCGATTGCCTGCAGGAGCATCTCATGACCAGTCCCTCTGCCGTCTCCCGCCGAACCGTGACCAAGGGCGTTGCTTGGTCGGCCCCGGCCGTCGCCCTGGCCGTCTCGGCCCCCGCGCTCGCCGCATCCCCCAATCAGGACTGCTACGTCTTCGACATGTGGTCCTCCAACGGCCGCCAGCCGATCAACAACAACCGCGACCAGATCAGTGGGACGGTGCGGTACTCGCCGAACAACCACCAGGACTGCATCGCGGACAAGAACCAGCCCTACCCCTACGACATCAAGATCACGGTCACCCTCAACCCGTCGGTGTACACGGGGGCCTTCACGTACAGAGGCCCGGGCACCGCGACGGGGTCCGGCAACGTGGTCACGATCACCCTCCCTTTCGCGGGGAAGCGACCGGGCTTTAGCCACCAGTGGAACCTCTCTGCGACGACCCTTAGGGGCGTCACCCGTGAGTCTGCGAAGTTCAAGGCTCACATCGAGGCGACCTCCTACCCCGAGGTCACGTGGAAGATCATCGAGCCGCACAACGAGTGGATGAGCAACCGCACCCCGCTCTCCTACGACTACTGACAGGTTCGCACCCCGGACCGGGGAGGTCTCCGCGGTTGTCACTCTCCTGACATGGAGAGCACAGAAGGGATCGCCGATCAGGCGGCCCCTCGGCCGTGAGCAGCACGAGCAGCTCGGCCCTGACGACGGCGTCCTCAAGATCGTCGGCGAGCAGGTCACGTAATTGGTGCAGACGACCGCTCATGGTCTGCGGGTGAACCGTGAGGGCCTGGGCGATCCCCGGCCGGTGGCCCCACTGGAGCAACCACTGGCGGAGCGTCTCGACGAGCACCGCACGCTGGTCCTCGGCAGCCGGTCGAGCTCTCCGAAGTACTTGCGCCGCAGGGCCCGCACGGCGACCGGGTCGGCCACGCAGACGAGCTCGAGCAGGGAGTCGTCGACGAAGGTCGGCCCCGAATGGGCGACGGCCCGAAGGGCGCTGAGCCGCTGCTTCATCGCGAGGGAGTCGGGAAACTCGGTGATCGGCACGGCAGGCCCGACGATGCAGTCGACGTCGGCCATGAGCGGGCGAAGGGTGGTGGCCAGTGCGTCCGCAGCGACCGGCAGCCCGAGGACGGCCTCGGGGTCGAGGTGCTGGGGAGCGAGCAGGACCGCTCGGTGGACCTCCGCCTGTGCCAGGCGCGCAGCCACGCGGATGGAGTCGTAGAGTGCCTCTGCCTCGACCCCACCGCGGGCCGACTCCAGCCCGACCCGCTCGACGATCCCACCGCTCGCCCCCCAGCCGCTCCATGTCATCGGCCTCGCGTTCGGCTCGACGTCCGACCTGGGTCGGCAAGCGACCGTCGGCGTGTTGGTCGCGATGGTGCTCGCCACCGCGCTTGGGTGGCTGATCTTCCGGGTTGCTGCGAAACGCTGGGGAGAGGAGACGGCAGATCTGCCGATGGTGCTCACACCACCCGTCGATCCTGAAGTCGACCACATCCGCGGACCAGAGGACGCCCAGCTCACGCTCGTCGAGTACATCGACTTCGAATGCCCCTATTGCGCGCACGCAACGGGTTCCTGGGAGGACCTTCGCAGCCGGTTCGGGGACGATCTCCGGTATGTCGTTCGCCAGCTGCCACATCACCCTCACGGCCCCATAGCCGCACGAGCGTTGGAGGCGGCATCGAATCAGGGGATGTTCTGGCCGTGGCTGGACTTCGTCTTCACGCGGCAAGACGCGCTCGAGCGCGAAGATCTGATCCGCTACGCCGAAGAGCTGGGCCTGGATGTCGCCCAGTTCACGGCTGACCTCGACAGTGCCGCCGTACGTGCCCGTGTGGAGCGGGATCTCGAAAGCGCCGATGCAAGCGGCGCGCACGCCACCCCGACGTTCTTCGTCGACGGCCGACGGTTGCTGGGCAGCTACGACGCTCGAACGCTCACCTCAGCCCTCGAAGCCAGCCGCCGAGGCACACGAACCCAGGAAGTGCGCTCCTGAGTCGTCAGGCGTCGCGGGGCGCGTCGGTACACCTGCCCGAGCGAACAAGAACACGGGACTGGTGCAGAGACGCGAACCTGGCACCCGGTTGAACCAGATCGCGAAGGACTTCGGCATCAGCGAGTCCTGCCTGACGCCTCAGGCCCGTCAGAAGAGCGGCCAGGGCACGGCCGGCGTCAGCCCGCTCGGGGCCGGGAAGATCCCGCCGTCGAGCAACTGGGCACAGCGTTCGGCAAGGGCGTCGACTTCCTCGGCACCCAGCAGCTCCGCCAGCCCCCACCCCAGCTCACCGTCGAGCCCGTCGAGAACCCGGGCGACGCCGTCGCGCTCCTCCTCGCTCAGCGCCTCGCCCAGCCATCCCCACAGCACGGTGCGCAGCTTGTCCTGCACATGGAACGTCAGCCCGTGGTCCACGCCGTACCGGTGACCGCCGGGCATGGCGAGGATGTGGGCGCCCTTGCGGTCGGCGTTGTTCACGATCACGTCGAACACCGTCATGCGGCGCAGCGCCGCCGTGTCCTCGTGGGCCAGGACCAGCCGATTCCCGTCCTCGTCCTCGCCCTCCAGGATCGTGAGCCACCCCGCGGTCGGCACCTTGTCCGCTGGGAACAGGTCCACGGCGTCCTGCTCAGGGTCCTGCTCCTGCCAGAGCTGCACCATGCCCTCGCCGAAGGGGCCGTCGCGCAGCCAGGTGCGCGGCACGATGTCCCACCCCAGCGTCTCGGACACCAGGTGCGCGGCCACCTCGCGGCGTGCCAGGGTTCCGGCGGGGAAGTCCCAGAGCGGGGCCTCGCCGGCCACCGGCTTGTAGACCACCGGGGTGTCACCGATCGCGCCGAGGAACGTGGCGTTGGACGCCGTCGTGATGCGGCCGGTGAGCGTCAGCTCCCCGGACATCAGCTCGCCGGCGGGCACGTCCGCGGCGCTCATCAGGAGTCGGGGAGAGTGCAGTCGTGGCCGTCGGGGTCGATGGGCTGGCCGCAGTCCGAGCAGATCGGGCGCCCGGCGTCCACGACCTCCCGGGTGCGCCGGGCGAACGCCCGGGCCGCGCCGACGGGCATGCGCACGCGCACGGCCTCGGCGTCCGCCTCGAGCGCCGGGTCGGCGTCGTCGTCGGAGAGGGGGTGCGCGTCGATGAGCACCTGCGCGGTGGTGGGGTCCCAGCCCAGGCCGATGGCCCCCACCCGGAACCACTCCTGCACCGGGTCCAGCGGATCGTTGTCCACGAGTTCCACGGGCGTGCTGGCCGGGACGCTGTGCGGGTTGCCCTCCAGCGCCATGAGATCGTCGAGGATCTCGTCGATCATCTCCGCCATCAGGGCCGACTGCTGCTTCTCCAGCGCCAGGCTCACCAGCCGGGGCCCGGTGCGCACCTGCAGGTAGAACGTGCGGGCGCCGGGACGCCCGAGCGTCCCGATCACGACCCGATCCGGCCAGTCGAACTCATGGGCGGGGGCAGGTGCATCAGTCATGCCACGATCCTAGGCGTCCGCTCGTCCACCGCACCGGTGCCCGTGCCTGCGCCGCCGCCCACCGGGGCGTCGTCGGACGGGCCGAGGGTCGCCAGCCAGGACAGGTCCCCGGCGTCGGTGTTCATCGCCCAGACCCGCGGGCGGGCCGGACCGTAGCTCACGATGGACACGGAGGCGGGCCCCACCTCGATCCGCTGGAACAGATCCAGGTGCGTGCCGAGCGCGTCGGCCAGGATCGACTTGATGACGTCCCCGTGGCTCACCGCCACCCACACCGCCCCGGGCCCGTGCTCGGCCTCGACGGCGGCGTCGTGCCGGCGGATCGCCGCCACCGCGCGGGCCTGCATGCCCGCCATGGACTCCCCGCCGGGGAAGACGACGGCGGACGGCTGGGTCTGCACCGTCGCCCACAGGGGCTCGGTGGCCAGGTCGCTGAGCGCGCGCCCCTGCCACTGGCCGTAGTCGCACTCGGTGAAGTCGTCGTCGACCAGCGAGGGCACCGTCCCCGGCTGGCGATCGAGGAGGGCGCGGGCCGTCTGCGCGCACCGCTCCAGGGGACTGGCCACCACCGCGGCCACGGGCACGGCCGCGATGCGGTCCGCGGTGCGGGCCGCCTGCTCCCGTCCGTGATCATCCAGGCTGACCCCGGGGGTGCGGCCCGCCAACAGTCCGGACGCGTTGGCCGTGGTGCGGCCGTGCCGCACGAGAAGTACCGTCGCCATCACTCCACCCTACCGACGGGGCGCGAGGGCCTCAGCGGGACGGGTCACGGGGCAGGGGAGTCCACCGCAGGGTGAGGCCCCCGACGGCGGCCAGCGCCGCGTGGGCGTCGTCCGCGGCGTCCTCCAGCCCGTCCGCCACGTCTTCACCCGCCGAGGTGAGCAGCAGGACGGCGTGGTCGTCCGCGCCGGGCTGCTCGCCCGGGTCGGCACGCCAGCCGCCCCTGCCCCGCACGCCGTCCTCGCCCCCGGGCAGGGAGCCCAGCCACGCGGCGGCCGCCCGGGCCGCCCCGGGGCCGACGACGTCCAGCCGCAGGGTCGCGGGGGAGCCGTCGTTGCCCGGCGGGGTGCCCCACAGCCAGTCGAGGTCCACCTGCCACGGCAGGGCGCCTGCGGGGCCGCCCGGGGACGGAGGCTGCATCACGCCTCGGCGTCCGACTGCTCGGAGGTCCAGCCACCCTCACCGATCCACCGCAGGGCGCTGAGCGAGGGCATGAAGAGGTACTCGCCCCCGGCCATCCGGTTGAAGGTGGTGATGCCGTCGATGCGCTTGCGGGCCGGCTCGGCGGGGATGGTGAACCGTCCCTGCGTCGGGTCGTCCTCGTGCAGACCGACGATCGGGTCCCGCTCGGAGCCGAGGTCGACGAAGTTGCCTCCGTTGATCCACTCCTGCTGCATGAACTCGATCGTGTCGAAGGCCCGGGCGCTGATGAAGATGAAGTAGATCCCGCGGTCCTCCTTCGCGTCGTCGGCCGAGGTCACCTCCGGCGACCACCCGGGACCGTAGGTCGAGGAGCGCCGGATGATCCGCTTGATGTTCACGTCCGTCATGATCGACAGGTCGCTGTCCCGCGGGTTGAGGCGACGCATGTGGCTGGAGTGCGGGCACATCAGGCCCTTCGGGTCGTCCTCGAAGGTGAAGTCGTTGCGCCGCTGCGGGTCGTTGCCCAGCTCCTCGTCGTCGTGGTCCGGGGAGAGCACCAGCGGGGCGCCGCTGCGCCACCGGCCGAACATCTTCGCGGCGATCCGGTGCTGCTCCTCCGGGTCCGGGCTCTGCGAGGCCAGGTACTCGTTGAAGGCGCCCACCCGACTGGCGAACTTGCGCAGCACCACGTAGGTCCCGTTGCGGCCCAGCACGTCCGGCTGCGGCACGGCCAGCGGGGAGCCGGTCTCGCTGTTCTCGCCCAGGATGAACTCGCCGGCGGAGATGGAGCGCTCCTGGCCCGGCTGGGGCCGCACCCCGCTGCCGGCCACCGTCGGCTGCGAGATGGAGTCCCGGAAGCCGAAGGGGTTCTTGTTCAGCTCGTCGACCCCGAACCGGTGGGTGGCCACCAGGGTCACTCCGGTGGAGTGCTCCAGCACCTCCTCCGCCTGGTCCAGGGCCGCGTCCAGGGCGTCGGCGTCGGCCGCGTAGATCGTCAGCGCGATGTGGCAGGCGTCCTGGGTGAACGCCTCGTCCCAGTGCTCCGGGGCGTTCGGCCCGGTGTCCATGAGCTGCTGAGCGCGGGCGGCCATCCCCTGCTGGTAGGGCAGCGGGAAGCTGGCCAGAGAGTCCTCGGGCAGCCCCAGGGCGCGCAGGCCGGCATAGCTGATCGCCACGCCGGTCCAGGACTGCAGGTCATCGGCCCAGTCCTGCGCGGAGGTCACGTACTCGGTCAGGCGACGGACGAAGTCCCGACCGCCTTCGGCCTCCTCCACGGTCAGCATGGCGTGGGCGCCGACGTAGGGCTCAGGCCGCGACCGCAGCACCAGGCCCTGGATGTCGTCCAGGTCCAGCTCGACCCGCTCCCGATCGAAACGTTCCTTCAGGTCCTTGAGCACGCCCATCTCAGTAATCCACCGCCTCGGGGGTGGAGATCGTGTCGGTGAGCTGCTTCAGGGCGGCCGCGGTGTCCTCGTCCAGGTCGGTGCGCCCGGCCATCTGGTCCAGGAAGGTGTTCACCGCGTCCTCGGTGCGCTGCAGTCGACGCGTGTCCACCACGGTGACCTGCGGGTTCGCCACGAACCACCCGGAGGCGGTGATCTGGTGGTCGGCGATGAAGTCCTTCACGGTCGGGCTGTCGATGCCCGGCCACCCCTCCACGTTCTGGAAGAGGAGGTCCATCAGCTCGGGGATCTTGGTGGCGAAGTCGTTGATGTACGCATCCCAGTCGCCGTCGTAGGCCGTGGCGAAGAGGATCCGGGTGTTGTCGTCGAAGAAGACGAAGCGCATGTCGTGCAACGTGGACACGCGCTGGGCGCCGTCCATGTTGCCGCGGGTCAGGTCGAAGATGCGCTGCAGCCGTTCGGCGCCGCCCGGCTTGAGGCGGGCGATCGCGGTCAGCTCCGAGACCTTGCCCGAGCGCATCCCCACGCGGCCGGCGGAGTCGGCCGTGCCGGACAGGTCCGGGTTGTGCTCGCGGATCATCGCCTCGAGGGCGATCTTGGCCAGCGTGGGGGCGTCCTGGGCGACGTCCTCGACGGCGCGCTTGACGGCGTCGAGACGGCTCTCGTCCTGGAGCCGGGGGTCTGAGCGGTCAGTCATGAGGTCCTCCTTCGAGAATCCTTTGGGGTGAATGGTGAGGGGTGGGGCCGGGATCAGTCCGGGATGTCGTCGAGCGACGACGGCTCGGGGGCCGGGCGGTCGTTGAACTCGTGGCGGAAGCGAGTGGACTGCTCATAGGCGCGCTTGCGGACGCGCATGATGGAGCCCAACGGCTGGTGCTCGACCACGCCGTTCCAGGGGTTGAAGGTGAGGGCGTCGTCGCCGTAGACGCGGCGGGGATGGCTGTAGCTCTCCTGCGCCTCGATGCGCAGGGTGGCGACGGGCTGGTGCGGGGCCTCCTCCTCGTCCCACAGGACGGAGGCGTCCTCCACCGGCATGCGCTCCGGGTCGGTCGCCAGCTGCGCCCGCAGGACGTACTCGGCGCTCTCACGCGAGAAGAAGTCGGCGACGATCTCGCTGATCGAGGAGAAGTCCTCCACCTTCATGTCCTGACCGGTCAGGGCGCGCACGTTCTCGGACGCCGGGGCCAGCGAGATCTTCGCGACGTGGTCCCCGTAGCGCAGGGCGCCCTGGGTGAAGTACGTCTCGCCGAGGACGTGGGCGTTGTCCCGCCCCAGGCCCTCCAGGGTGGCGCTGGGGGTCCCCCCGACGGTCTCCACCGCACCCCGGACCACGCGCGCGGCGCCCGTCGTCAGGCGCTGCAGCAGCTCGGGGGACTGGGAGTTCTTCTCCAGCAGGCTCAGCATCTCCTTGTAGCGGGCCACGGTGCCGAAGGCGAGCGTCGGGAAGTTCACCATGAGGAAGTCCTGATTGTGGCTGTCCAGATCCGGCAGCAGCCGCTTGCCCTCCACCCCCAGCACCTTCAAGGCCCAGCCCCGCGGGGCGGGAGTGCGGTCGGTGTGGATGTCCCCGGGTGCGGAGGAGAGCCGCGCCACCGCCTCGTAGGTGCCCGGACGGGCGAAGATGCCCTGCGCCAGCTCGGGAGCCAGGCCCTCGTGCACCTCCAGCGTGGCCTTGAGGACGGCGTGGCTTTTGGCGTGGGCGTCGCGGTGGGCGTGCTTGTGCTCTCCCGCCGCGCGGCGCTGTGCCGCGCCCATCTGGGCCAGGATCTCGCGGGTCAGGTCCTCCTCGCGGTCGACCGAATGCTCGATGTCGGGCGTGTACTTCACCGGTTCAGTCATCAGTGCTCTGCCTTCCCTCTCTGGAGCGCCGTGTGCGCCGCGCGGAGCCGCGCACCTGACCCTGGCGACGCTATGACTCTCCCCCTGTCAGGGCAAGGAAGGAAGCGCGCCGCAGATCCGGGAGTCGGGGCCCGGGGGCGGTGCCCCGGGGGATCTGTGACAGTGTGGCGGTGACCCGCCCCAGGGAAGCGCACCCGAGCCAGGAGAAGCATGACCGCCACCCTCGTCGCCTCCGGCCTGGCCGGCGGCCACGGCCATCGCACGCTGTTCGACGCGCTCGACCTCACCGTCGCGCCGGGGGACGTCGTCGGCGTCGTGGGGGCCAACGGCGCGGGCAAGTCCACGCTGCTGCGCATCCTCGGTGGGGACCTGGCCCCGCAGGCCGGCACCGTGTCCCTCGCCCCCTCGGACGCCTTCGTCGGCTGGCTCCCGCAGGAGCACGAGCGCGTGTCGGGGGAGACGGTGGCCGGGTACATCGCCCGCCGCACCGGCTGCGCCGAGGCCACCCGCGAGATGGACGCCTCTGCCGAGGCACTGGCCGACCCGGACGTCACCGACGCCGCCGCGGACCGCTACAACACCGCCCTCACCCGCTGGCTGGCCTCCGGCGCCGCGGACCTGGAGGAGCGCATCCCCGCCGTCCTGGCCGACCTCGGCCTGGACCTCTCCGCCTCCCCGGAACAGGTCCTCATGACCTCCCTCTCCGGTGGGCAGGCCGCCCGCGTCGGCCTCGCCGCGCTGCTGCTCTCCCGCTTCGACGTCGTGCTCCTGGACGAGCCCACCAACGACCTGGACCTCGACGGCCTGACCCGCCTGGAGGCCTTCGTGCAGGAGCTGCGCGGCGGCGTCGTGCTGGTGAGCCACGACCGCGAGTTCCTGGCCCGCTGCGTCACCCGCGTCCTGGAGCTCGACCTCGCCCAGCGCACCAACCGCGTCTACGGCGGCGGCTACGAGGCCTACCTCGAGGAGCGGGCCACCCTGCGCCGCCAGGCCCGGGAGAAGTACGAGGAGTTCGCCGAGCAGAAGCAGGACCTCGTCTCCCGCGCCCGCACCCAGCGGGAGTGGTCCAGCCAGGGCGTGCGCAACGCGATGAAGAAGTCCCCGGACAACGACAAGCTGCGCCGCAAGGCCAACAGTGAGTCGAGCGAGAAGCAGGCCCAGAAGGTCCGGCAGATGGAGAGCCGCATCGCGCGCCTGGAGGAGGTGGAGGAGCCGCGCAAGGAGTGGAGGCTGGAGTTCACCATCGGTGCGGCGCCGCGCTCCAGCTCGGTGGTCGCCACCCTCAACGACGCCGTGTTCCGGCAGGGCGGCTTCACGCTCGGCCCGGTGTCCCTCCAGCAGAACGCGGGGGAGCGGATCGGCATCACCGGGCCCAACGGGGCCGGCAAGTCCACCCTGCTGCGCGGGCTGCTGGGCCGCCAGGCCCCGGACGAGGGCATGGCCGCCCTGGGGTCCAGCGTGCAGATCGGGGAGATCGACCAGGCGCGCTCGCTGCTGGTCGGGACCGTCCCGCTCGCCGCGGCCTTCGAGGCGCTCGTGCCCGAGATGGCCTCCGGGGAGGTGCGCACCCTGCTGGCCAAGTTCGGCCTCAGGGCCGACCACGTGAACCGCCCCGTGGACGAGCTCTCGCCCGGCGAGCGCACCCGGGCATCCCTGGCCCTGCTCCAGGCCCGCGGGGTGAACGTCCTCGTGCTCGACGAGCCCACCAACCACCTGGACCTGGAGGCCATCGAGCAGCTCGAACAGGCCCTGGAGACCTATGAGGGCGCCCTGCTGCTCGTCACCCACGACCGCCGCATGCTGGACACCGTCCGCACCGACCGCCGCTGGCAGGTCCAGGACGGGCGGGTGACGGAGCGCTGATGTCTCGGGCGCGGCGGCCGCGGCGTCAGGCCGGTGGGCACCGTCACCCTTGCCCGAGATTCGGTCGTGCACGACCATGAGAGTTCAGTCCCCACCGACGAAAGGGCCCCAGACATGTCCCGCATCCTGATGATCCTCACCTCGCACGACCAGCTGGGCGACACCGGCCGCAAGACCGGGTTCTGGCTCGAGGAGTTCGCCTCGCCCTACTACGTCTTCACGGACGCCGGCCACGAGGTCACCCTCGCCTCGCCCCGCGGTGGCCAGCCGCCCATCGACCCGACGAGCTCGCAGCCGGAGATGCAGACCGAGGCCACCCGCCGGTTCGACCAGGACGAGGAGGCCAAGGCCGCCCTGGCCCACACCACGCCCTTGGCCCAGGTGGACGTGGACGGGTTCGACGCCGTCTTCTACCCGGGCGGTCACGGCCCGCTGTGGGACCTGGTGTCCGACGCCGACTCCACGCGGATCATCCTCGACAGCGACGCGGCCGGGCGCCCGCTCGGCCTCGTCTGCCACGCGCCCGGGATCCTGCACCCGATCACCGCCGCCGACGGCACCCCGTTCGTGCGCGGCCGTCAGGTCACCGGGTTCACCAACGGCGAGGAGGAGGCCGCCCAGCTGACGGACGTCGTCCCGTTCCTCGTCGAGGACTCGCTGATCGCCGCCGGCGCGGACTACCGCAAGGGCCCGGACGGGGAGAGCTTCGTGGTCACGGACGGCACCCTGGTGACCGGCCAGAACCCGGCCTCCTCCGCCGACGCCGCCCGCCGCCTCCTGGACCTGCTCGCGCGCTGACCCTCCACCGAGCCCGCCGCCCCGACCCCGAGG
>NZ_JASDCZ010000060.1:0-13532 GCF_030407635.1 Micrococcus sp. APC 4021 | reverse complement strand
CGCCCCCACGGCGCCCCGACGCCGGAGAACTTCCGTCTCACGGAGGTCGAGCTCCCCGAGCTCGCCGAGGGCCAGGTCCTCGTGCGCAACACCGTGATGTCCGTGGACCCGTACATGCGCGGCCGCATGAACGACGTCGAGTCCTATGTGCCTCCGTTCCAGCTCGACGCCCCCCTCGACGGCGGCGCGGTGGGCACCGTGATCGCTTCGCGCCACGCGGACGTGCCGGAGGGCACGTCCGTGCTCCACGGCCTCGGCTGGCGCGAGCACGCCGTCCTCGACGGCGACACCGTCCAGGCCGTGGACACCTCCCAGTTCTCGGACAGCACCTACCTGGGCGTGCTGGGCATGACGGGTCTGACCGCCTACACCGGCCTCGTGCACGTGGCCGAGATGCAGGAGGGCGACGCCGTCTTCATCTCGGGCGCCGCGGGGGCCGTCGGCTCGGTCGCCGGCCAGATCGCCCGCCTCCTGGGCGCCTCGCGCGTCGTCGGCTCGGCCGGCACGCCCGAGAAGGTGGCGTGGGTGAAGGAGCTGGGCTTCGACGCCGCGTTCGACTACCACGACGGCTCGCCCACGGACCTGCTGGCCGAGGCCGCGCCGGAGGGGATCGACGTCTACTTCGACAACGTGGGCGGCGACCACCTCGAGGCCGCCATCGCCGCGCTGCGGGTCGACGGCCGCGTGGCGATGTGCGGTGCGATCGCCCAGTACAACTCGACGGAGCCGCCGGCGGCCCCGCGCAACCTCGCCCTGGCGATCGGCAAGCGGCTGACCCTGCGCGGCTTCGTCCTGCAGAAGTACGCGGCGCAGGTCCGTCCCGAGTTCCTCGAGCGCGTGGGCCCGTGGGTCGCCGACGGGAAGATCCAGTGGGACGAGACCGTCCGGGAGGGTCTGGAGAACGCGCCCCAGGCGTTCATCGACCTGCTCGAGGGCGCCAACACGGGGAAGATGGTCGTCCGGCTGTGACGAGCGACGGCGCACTCGGGGGCGGCATGGACACCTTCCGGCATCAGGGCCTGACCTTCGACGTCCGCGACGGCGGGCCGGCCGAGGGGGAGGTGGTCCTGCTGCTGCACGGCTTCCCGCAGGACGCCACGTCCTGGAGGCACGTCGAGCCGCTGCTGCACGCCGCGGGGCTGCGCACCCTCGCGCCGGACCAGCGCGGCTACTCCCCGGGGGCCGCGCCGCGGGCGACGGCGGCCTACCGCCTCCCGGCGCTCGTGGGGGACGCCGTCGCGCTGGCGGACGCGGCGGGGGCACGGCGCGTCCACGTCGTCGGCCATGACTGGGGCGGCGCCGTCGCCTGGGCGCTGGCCACCGCCCACCCCGAGCGCGTCGCGTCCCTGACCGTCCTGTCCACGCCGCACCCGGCCGCCCTGGCCCGCGCCCTGCGCGGCCCGGACCAGCTGCGCCGCAGCTGGTACATCGCCGCCTTCCAGGTACCGGCCCTCCCCGAACGGATCCTCGCGCGACGGCTGGGCTCCCTGCTGCAGCGGGGGCAGGTCCCCGGGGCGGAGCACTACGCCCGCCGGTTCTCCACCCCGCAGAGCCTGCGCGGCCCGGTGAACTGGTATCGGGCGAACCCGGATCTGGTGACCACCACGCGCAGCGCGCCCGTGACGGTCCCCACCACGTACGTGTGGGGCACCCGGGACGCGGCCCTGGGGCCGCGGGCCGCCGAGCTCACGGCCGGGCAGGTGGCGGGGGAGTACCGGTTCGTGAAGCTCGACGCGGACCACTGGCTGCCCGAGCGTGAGGCGGATGCCGTCGCTCGGGCGATCCTGGACCGGGTGCGCTGACCCGCGCTCCGCGCGGGCCGCTCCCGCCGTCTCAGCGCGGCCCGGCGGCCTCGGTGATCCGGTTCAGCAGGTCCATGAGGACCTGGCGCTCGGTGGTGTCGAGGGGGATCCG
The DNA here is from genome assembly GCF_030407635.1 of Micrococcus sp. APC 4021. Lineage (NCBI taxonomy): Bacteria > Bacillati > Actinomycetota > Actinomycetes > Micrococcales > Micrococcaceae > Micrococcus > Micrococcus sp. APC 4021. The sequence continues at coordinate 11,618 of NZ_JASDCZ010000060.1, read as the reverse complement.
GGTGAGGGCGTCCACCGGGACCGTCCGGGCGGACGCCCGCAGCGCTCGCCCCTCGTCCGTCAGCCGGACTAGCACGCGTCGCTCGTCGTGGACGTCGCGCTCCCGCGTGACGAGCCCCATGCCGGCCAGGCGCCGCACCAGGGGTGTGATCGTCCCGTTGTCCATGCCGAGCCGGTCCCGCAGCGCGCCGACCCCCAGCGCGCCGGCGGCGTCCGACGTCGACGCCTCCGTCTCAGCCGAGGCATCACTCTCCGCCTGCCACAGGGTGAGCATCACGAGGTACTGCGGGTAGGTGAGGCCGAGGCGGGACAGCAGGGGGCCGTAGCCGCGCGTGACGGCGCGCGCCGCCCGGTGCAGGGCGAAGCAGAGCTGGTCCTCGAGGGCGAGGCTGGGGGTCGGCGCGGCATCCATGGAAGCGATTCTAGTGGTCGCTGGGGCGCGACTTGGTTGCGCGCGACCTAGCCGGGTGGCAGGCTGGATCCGACTCGTCCCGCACGGGGCGGGCGGATGAAAGGACCTCCCATGGAGACCATCTACACCGCCGAGGCGCTCAGCACCGGCGCCGGCCGCGACGGCCATGTCCGCACCACCGACGGGCGGGTTGACCTCGACCTCGCCGTGCCCACCGAGATGGGCGGCTCCGGCCAGGGCACCAACCCCGAGCAGCTGTTCGCCGCCGGCTACGCCGCGTGCTTCCACTCGGCCCTGCAGATGGTCGCCCGCGCCTCCCGTGCCGACATCACCGACTCCTCCGTCGGCGCGCGCGTGGGCATCGGCCGCCAGGGTGAGGGCTTCGGCCTGGAGGTCACCCTCGAGGTCGTGCTGCCCCATGTCCCCGCGGACCAGGCCCGCGCCCTCATGGAGCAGGCGCATCAGGTGTGCCCCTATTCGAACGCCACCCGGGGCAACATCGACGTCGTCCTCGAGCTCGGGGAGGCGTGATGACGAAGCGCCGACAGCCCGTCCCCCTCTCCCAGACCGCCGCCCGCCTCGGCCTCGGCGGGTTCATGACCGCCGCGGGGCTGTCCCACCTCACCGTGGCACGCCGTGAGTTCCGTGCCCAGGTGCCCTCGTGGGTCCCGCTCCCGGCGGACCTCGTGGTGCTCGGATCCGGCGTGGCCGAGATCGGCCTCGGGGCCGCTCTGCTGGCGCTCCCCGGGCAGCGCCGCCTGACCGGCACCGCCCTGGCGGCCTTCTACACCGCGATCTACCCCGGGAACATCGGGCAGTACGCCGAGCGCAAGGACGGCTTCGGGCTGGACACCGATGGCCGCCGCCTGGCGCGGCTGTTCGGCCAGCCCGCCCTCATCGCGGCCGCCCTGTGGGCCGCGGGAATCCCCGAGCGGGAGCAGGGCGGGCGCCGCTGACGCCGTCGCCGGTCCTGCGGCCCGGGGCCGGCTCCGGGCACGTGCCCGGAGCCGGTCTCACGTCATCCCGCCGCGAGGCGCGGCCCGTTCCGCAGGTGTACTGCAGGTGTCCGGCCCGGCGGGCCGTCAGCCTTGACGCATCGTCCCGGTCTCGAGGAAGCGCTGGTGCCAGGACAGGGCCTCGCCCAACAGGTGCGGGGTGTGCAGGCCGTCCGACTCACGCATCGCGCGGTCGAAGTAGTCCCGCAGCTGCTCCCTGTAGTCCGGGTGCGCGCACGTGTCGATGATCGTGCGGGCGCGCTGCTTGGGGGAGAGGCCGCGCAGGTCGGCCAGCCCCTGCTCGGTGACCACCACGTGCACGTCGTGCTCGGTGTGGTCCACGTGCGAGACCATCGGCACGATGCAGGAGATGTCCCCGCCCTTGGCCGTGGACGGGGTGAGGAAGAACGAGGTGAACGCGTTGCGGGCGAAGTCGCCGGAGCCGCCGAGGCCGTTCATCATCTTCGTGCCCATCAGGTGCGTGGAGTTCACGTTGCCGTACAGGTCGGCCTCGAGCATGCCGTTCATGGCGAGGATGCCGAGGCGGCGCACGAGCTCGGGGTGGTTAGAGATCTCCTGGGTGCGCAGGATCAGCTTGTCCCGATACTTCGCGGCGTTGTCGTTGAACCGTTCGGCGGCCTCGGTGGACAGGGAGAACGCGGTCGCGGACGCGGTCGCCAGCGTGCCGGAGTCCAGGGCGTCGAGCATGCCGTCCTGCACCACCTCGGTGAACGCGGACAGGCCCGTGAACCGGGACTTCACCAGCTCGGACATCACCGCGTTCGCGATGTTGCCCACGCCCGACTGCAGCGGCAGCAGCCGCTCGTCGTACCGGCCCTGGGCCACCTCGTGCTCGAAGAACTCCACGAGGTGCTGGGCGATCGCGATCGAGTCCGCGTCGGCGGGCTTGAAGGGGGAGTTGCGGTCCGGGGCGTGGGTCTCGACGACGGCCACCACCTTGGCCGGATCGCACCGCAGGTACATCTCACCGATGCGGTCCGCGGGGTGGGTGAGCATGATCGGCGTGCGGTGCGGGGGCAGCGCGGTGCCGTAGTAGACGTCATGCAGGCCCTCGAGGTCCTCGCTCTGCCATGAGTTGACCTCGAGGATCACCTGATCCGCCAGGTCGATCCAGGACTTGTTGTTGCCCACGGAGGAGCTGGGGACGAGACGGCCGTCCTCGCGGATCCCGGACACCTCGATCACCGCGGTGGTCATGGGCCCGTAGAAGCCGTTCCACACGGTCTGCGCCAGGTGGGACAGGTGCGTGTCGATGTACTCGATCGCGCCCGCGTTGATCTTGGCGCGCATCGTCGGGTCCGACTGGAACGGGGTGCGCAGCGCGACGGCGTCCGCCTCGGCCAGCGCACCGTCCATCTCCGCGGAGGTGGACGCCCCCGTGTGGAGGTTGATGCGGAACTCCTCGCCGCGCGCGTGCAGCTCCTTGGCCCGCTCGGCCAGCGCCATCGGCACGGCCTTCGGGTAGCCGGACCCCGTGAACCCGCTCATGCCCACGGTGGTGCCGTGCTGGATGAACGCCGCCGCCTCCGCGGCGGACATCACCTTCGACCGGAGGCCGGGGTGGTGGATGCGGGACGACATGGGTGAGGCCTCCGTGCGGGTGAGACGAGTCGAGCGAGAGCGCTGTGACGTGGAACAGCGATCAGCGTACCCGCGTCACGGGTGGCCGTGGGGATGATCACGCCGGAGGTCGCCGAGCCCGACCTGCGTGATCGACGACGGCGAACAGGGCTCGGCACTCCGGGTCGACGCGCCTAGGCTCGGCGTCATGCGAGCACTCGTCCTCCAGTCCTACGGTGGCCGTGAGGCCATGGCCCTCACCGACGTCCCCGCCCCCACGGCCGGCGCCGGCGAGGTGCTGATCCGCACCCGCGCGGTCGGCCTCAACCCCGTCGACGCGATGCATCGCGAAGGCGACTTCAAGGCCATCGCCCCCGACGACTTCCCCACGGTCGCCGGCAACGAGCTCAGCGGCATCGTCGAGGCCGTGGGCGCCGGGGTGACCGCGTTCGCCCCGGGTGACGCGGTGATCACCCGCGTGGACCCCTCCGGCCACGGGGCGTTCGCCGAGCTGGCCGCGGTGCGCGCGGACTGGGTGGCCGCCGCGCCCGCCCGCATGCCCCTGACGGACGCGGCCGGCCTGCCGCTCGCCGGCCTGACCGCCCAGCAGGCACTCGGCCCGGAGCACCTGGACCTGCAGCCCGGGGAGCGGTTGCTGATCACCGGGGCCGCCGGCGGCGTCGGGCTGATCGCCACGCGCTTGGCACACCTGCGCGGCGCGCACGTGACCGTGACCGCCTCCGCGGCGGGTGAGCCGTACGTCCGCGAGGCCGGCGCCGACGCGGTGATCGACTATCGCGCCCGCACCGTCGCAGAGGGGGGCGAACGCTTCGACAAGGTGTTCGACCTCATCGGCGGTGATCAGATGGCCGAGCTGCTCGGCTCGATCGAGCCCGGCGGCCGGCTGGTGACCATCGCGGGCCCGCCGAGCCCCGGCAGCCTTCGTGAGACCGCGCGCCCGTCGCGTCGGCCGCTGGCCGCCGTCGTCTCCCGGGTGGCCAGTGCGAAGGTGCGCCGGGCCGCGAAGAAGGCCGGGGTGACCTACGAGTTCTTCCTCATGCATCCGGACGGGGCGGGCCTGGCCGAGCTCGTCCGGCTCGTGGACGCCGGCGAGCTGGCCGTGACCGTGGACAGCCGCTACCCCCTGGCCGACTGGGAGCAGGCGTTCGAGCGTCTCGAATCCCACCACGCCAAGGGCAAGGTGCTGCTCGAGTTCTAACCGGTGGGCGCGTCGGCGCCGGTCTGCCCGGGCCGGCACCGCCTCGTATCCTGGCCTCGTGCACCCGTCTGTGAGCGAGCCTCTCACCCGACTGCCGGACGGCACCGTCAAGCAGCGCAACCCCTTCACCGGCACCGAGGTCTGGACCGTGCCCGGCCGCGGCCACCGCCCGCTCGGCCTCGTCCGTCCCGCCCCGCAGCCGCTCGACCCCGCCCAGCACGGCCGGCACTGCGCCTTCTGCGAGCACCGCCTGCTGGAGACGCCGCCGGAGAAGTCACGCATCGTCTCCACGAGGGCCGACGACGGCGCCCCGGCCTGGCAGATCCTGCGGCACCCGGCCGTGGAGCGGCTCGGGGAGACGACCCCGGCCTTCCGCCGGGTCCCCAACCTCTTCGAGATCCTCAGCTACGACTACTGGCGTCTCAACCACGGCTACGAACTCCCCCCGGACGCGCGCCGCCGCCGTGACGAGTACCTGGCCACCGAGGCCGGCCGCGCCCACGTGCGCGCCGTCGTCGCCGCGAAGCTGCGCGCCTCCGGCCGCTCTGCGGAGGAGGCGGCGGCGATGTCCGAGGCGGAGCTGATCGCGGCGTCGGCCGCATTCTTCGGCGGCACGCACGACGTCGTGATCGCTCGGCGGCACTTCGTCGACGGGGCCGTGGACGACCACCAGCTGGCCTCCTCGGGCACCCTGACCCCGGACGAGCACCACGCGTTCCTGGCCCTGACCGCCGACGCGATGCGGGACCTCTACGCGACCACGCCCGCCGTGCGGTACGTCTCCGTGTTCCAGAACTGGCTCAAGCCCGCCGGCGCCTCCTTCGACCACCTGCACAAGCAGCTCGTGGCCATCGACGAGGTCGGCGCGCAGAACGCCGCCGCCCTGGACCGGCTGCGCGAGGACCCGCAGGTGTTCAACCACGCCGCGCTGGACGTGGCCGTGGCGCACGACCTCGTGATCGCCGCCAACGAGCACGCCGTGATGTTCGCCGGCTTCGGCCACCGGTACCCGACGGTCGAGGTCTACTCCACGAGCCCGGTGGGGCAGCCGTGGCGGCAGTCCGCGGCCGAGCTGCGCGCCGTGTCCGACCTGCTGCACGCCGCCCACGCGGCCACCGGGCCCGACGTCCCCTCCAACGAGGAATGGCACACCCGCCCGCCCGGCGTCGCGTCCCCGATGCCCTGGCGCGTGATGCTCAAGTGGCGCGTCTCCACCCTCGCCGGCTTCGAGGGCGCCACCAAGATCAACGTCAACACGCTCAGCCCGTGGGACGTGCGGGACCGGGTGCTGGCGCGGCTGCGGGAGCTGCGGGCGGCGGGCGCGCTCGCGGACGGGGTGCGGATCGGGGCCGACGCGCGGATCCGGCCGGGCGCCCTGCGGTACGCCGACGGAGCGGCGAGGCTCACCCCTCCGCGCGGTCGGTAGCGTGGGCGTCATGGCCCTCCACCTGCAGCGCTACCGCGAGATCGCCCACGTCATGGCCCGCAACGGCCTCAGGGCCACGGCCGTGCAGGCCGGGCTCTCCCGGTGGCTGCCCCTCGAGGAGGGGGAGCCGCACCTGGGCATCGACGCCGAGGCCCGCCCCGAGCTGTTCGTGCGCACGTTCGAGGAGCTGGGCGTCACCTTCGTGAAGCTCGGGCAGCTGATCTCGGCGCGCCCGGACCTGTTCCCCGAGGCCTACTGCGCGGCGTTCGCCCGCCTCACGGACAGCACGACGGCGGTGCCCTTCGAGGCCGTCGCCCGGACGGTCGAGGAGGACCTCGGCGCCGACGTCGACACCCTGTTCGCCTGGTTCGACCGGGCGCCCCTGGCCACCGCCTCCATCGGTCAGGCCCACCGCGCGCGCCTGCACGACGGGCGCGCCGTCGTCGTGAAGGTCCGCAAGCCCGGTGTGGTGGAGCAGGTCCAGGCGGACCTGGAGATCCTGCGGACGCTGGCGGCCACGTGGTCGCGGGCCTCACGGACCTTCGCCGACCTGGACGTGCCGGCCATGGTGGACGAGTTCGACCGCTCGCTGCGCGCCGAGCTCGACTACGTGGTGGAGGCGCGGGCCTGCGAGGAGATCGCCGCCGGCTTCCGGGACACCCCGGGCGTGCGGTTCCCGTGGATCGAGTGGGACCTGACCACCTCGCGCGTGCTGACCATGCAGGAGCTCTCCGGGCTGCGCGTGGACGACCTGGCCGGACTCGACGCCGCCGGCATCGACCGGGAGGAGCTGGCGTACCGGGCCGCCGAGGTGCTGCTGGCCATGGTGTTCGAGCACGGCGTGTTCCATGCGGACCCGCACCCGGGCAACCTGTTCATCGAGCCGGACGGGACCGTCGGGTTCATCGACTTCGGCTCCGTCGGGCGGATCTCCCCGTCCCTCCGGCGCCGGTTCGCGGGCCTGGCCATGGCGCTGGCCCGGCAGGACACCGACGGGCTGGTGCGGGCCCTGCTGGACATCGCCCCGCCGCGCGGCCCGGTGGACCGCCGTCGGCTCCGGCTGGAGGTGGCCCGGATCATCGGCCGCCTCGAGGGGCGCGAGCTCGAGGACATCCGCGTGGCGCAGCTGGTCTCGGAGATCTTCGCCCTCGTGCGGCGTCACCGGCTGTCCCTGCCGCCCGAGCTCGTGCAGCTGCTGCGGATGCTGATCATCGTGGACGGCATCGGCCGCCGCCTGCACCCCGGCTTCGACTACACCCGCGTGCTCGACCCCTTCGCCCTGCGCCTCGTGGGGGAGCACCTCGACCCCCGGCGGGTGGCGGGCCGGATCGGCCGGGCCACGATCGCGGCGGCCGAGCTCGGCATCGACCTGCCGGAGTACGCCCGCAAGGTGATGGAACGCATCGACGACGGCGGGGTCGACGTCACCGTCCGCGCGAGCGAGCTCGAGCCGCTCGTGACGCGCCTCGAGCGGACGGGCGACCGGGTGGTGGCCGCCATGGTGGTGGCCGCGATGATCACCGGCGGCACGAACGTGCTCGTGGCGTACAAGGACCGGCTGGGCCGCTTCGCCGGGCCGGTGGTGGCCGCCGGCGGCGCCGCCCTGACCGGCGGCAGCGCCTATCTGGCCTGGATCAGCCGCCCCCGCCGCCGTCCCCGCTGAGGGCCGCGGGCGCGTTCCGTCGTCGGGATCATGCCCGCACCAGACCGGCCGCGGTGCAGGCCGTCTCGAAGTCGTCGAGGCCGAACGCCTGGATCGGGCTGACGACGCCGGCCTCGCGGGCCCGGCCTGCGGCGAGCTGCCGGGCGCCCCAGGCCATGAGGTCCCCGGTCAACGTGTAGGCGTTGGGGCCGCGCAGGTGGACGTCCGCCACGACGCGGCCGGCCGCGTCGCGCGCGATCGCCCCGACCCGGGAGCCCGTGCGGGCCCGGTCCGCGGCGTCGGGGCCACCCGGGCCCCCGGCCAGGGGCCGCAGCAGGGCCTGCACGCCGCGGGCGACGCCGGGGAGCCACCCCACCGCGCCGAGGGCGGCGGCGCCGATCTGCGTGGGCCGGGCCGGGAACCAGCCGTTGAAGACCTCGACCTCGTCCAGGCCGGGCTGCATCCGCGGCAGGAACAGGGACTCCGTGCCGCCGAACAGCACGCCGCGGCGGTCCTGCCCGTCGACCCGGAAGACGGCCGACCGGCTGGCCGGGCCCGTGGTCGCCAGCCGCCCGCCGCGCCACGTGATCGTCCGCTCGGTGAGGGCGCCCACCATCGTCTGGCGCGTCCCGTGGCTGAGGTCGACGCGGGGGTCCAGCTCGCCGTCGGCGAAGTAGCCGATCTGCAGGGACCGTGCGCGTCCATCGGCCTCCGCCAGCGCGAGCCCGCCCGCGAGCATGCCCGGCGCGTAGTCGAAGCCGAGGGCGGGCAGCAGGGTGGCGCCCGTGCGTCGGGCGGTGGGGTCCAGGCCCGCCTTGAGGTCCTTCACGAAGCCGACCTCACCGGTCGAGTCCACGTAGTGCGCGCCCCGCTCCGCGGCGGCGCGGGCGACCGGTCGGCCGTAGCGTTCGAAGGGGCCGACCGTGGAGACCAGCACATCGCCCTCCGTGACCAGGGCCCTCAGCGAGGCGGGGTCCCCGGCGTCGGCGACGGCGACCTCCAGCCCGTCGTGCCGCTTCGCCGCGTGCTGGAGCGAGTCCCGGTTCCGGCCCGCCAGCACGGGCCGTGCACCCTGGGCCACGAGGGCGTCCACGACGAGGGATCCGGCGTAGCCCGTCGCGCCGAGCACGATGATGCGGGGGGCGTCGGCGTGGTCGAGGTGCAGGGGAGAATCCGTCATGGCCCCACGCTAGGTCGCGCACGTGGAGACCTCACGGGCTCGGCGGCGCCGATCCGCGTGGACCCCATCTCGCGCTCCTGGACCGGCGGATCCGGACACGGCGAGCCTGGTCCGGGGCCCGCCTGCAGGCGCAGACTCGGGGGATGACCCGCACTCCGCCCGCTGTCGCCCCGCCCGCTCACTCCGCCTCGCCCGCCGCCGAGACCGGCGGCGAGAGCCTGCTGACGGTCCTGATCGCGCTCGGCGTGAACGCGGTGATCGCCGTCGTGAAGTCGATCGTGGGCGCGGTCACCGGCTCAGCCGCGATGGTGGCCGAGGCCGCGCACTCCTGGGCCGATGCCGGCAATGAGGTCTTCCTGCTGCTGGCGGAGCGTCGGGCCGGCCGAGCCCCCGACGCGCGGCACCCGCTGGGCTACGGGCGGGCGGCCTACGTGTGGTCGATGGTCGCGGCCTTCGGCCTGTTCGCGGTGGGCTCGGCGGTCTCGGTCTGGCACGGGATCACGGCCTGGTCTGCCCCCGAGGAGGAGGCGGAGTACACGATCGCGTACATCGTGCTCGCCGTCGCGTTCGTGCTCGAGGGCGCCTCGTTCCTGAACGCGCACCGGCGCGTCCGCCGCGACGCGGAGCAGCGGCACATCAGCGATGCCACGTTCCTGCGCCAGACCTCGGACCCCACGCTGCGCGCCGTGTGGGTGGAGGACGCCTCGGCCCTGATCGGTCTGGTCATCGCGGCGGCGGCCCTCGCCCTGCACCAGCTCACCGGGGACCCCCGGTGGGACGCCGCCGGCTCGATCCTGGTGGGCGTGCTGCTGGGCGTCGTCGCGATCTTCCTGCTCTCGCGGAACATGGCGTTCCTCGTCGGCGAGGTCGCCGACCCGCTGGTCCGGAACCGGGTGCTGCGCTGGCTGCTGGAGCGGCCCGAGGTGCTCTCCGTGAGCTACCTGCACCTCGAGTACGTCGGCCCGGAGAAGCTCTTCGTCGTCGGGGCCGTGGACCTGGCCGGGGACGAGCGGGAGAGCGAGGCCGCGGTCCTGCTCCAGCGCGTGGAGGACGCCCTCCTCGAACACCCGCGCGTGGCCGCCGTCGTGCTCTCCCTGTCCAACCCCGCCCACGCGCCCCTGGCCCCGGAATCGCAGAACACCCGCGTCTGAGCCCGCGCGGCCGGCGGGCGAGCGGCCTCAGTCGAGGCCGGGGCGGCGGCGCGTGCGCTTCATCTCGGAGCGACGGCGTTTGGCCTCCAGGCGGCGCCGCCGGGAGCCGCGCGTCGGCGTCGTGGCCCGCCGCGGCGTCGGCGGGGCCAGGGCCTCGCGCAGCAGCGCCGCGAGCCGCTCGCGGGCGGCCACCCGGTTGCGCCACTGGGCCCGGTGCTCCGCCACGCTGACGGTGAGGACCGTCCCGGCCAGCCGGGGCGCCAGCCGCGCGAGGACGCGGGCGCGCTGGACGTCGTCGAGGGCGGAGGTGGCCGCCAGGTCCAGGCTGAGCTGGACCCGCGAGTCCGCCGTGTTCACGCCCTGACCGCCCGGGCCGGAGGCGTGGGAGAAGCGTTCGACGAGTTCGCCCGCGGGGATGATCAGCCCGCGGGGTGCGCCGGGGCCGGGGGTGACGCGCACGTCGCCGGGGCGGGGCTCAGCCACGGGGGGCCGCCGTCCGTGGTCCGCGCAGGTCCGCGAGTGCGACGAGGAGCGCGAGCGCCATGCACCCCGCCACCAGGGTGAAGGCGGCCATGAACGCCCCGTCCCAGTCGGCACTGGAGGCGACGCCCAGGAACACCCCCACGATCACGGCGGTGCCGACGGCCGTGCCGACGCGCTGGCCGGTCTGCAGGACGCCGCCGGCCGTGCCGGAGTGCCGCGGCGGGACCTCGGCCAGGCTGAGGGTCTGGTTGGGGGAGACCACCAGCCCCTGCCCGGCACCCAAGATGGCGAGGGTGAGCAGCAGCCACCACGGGCTCAGGCCGAACTCCCGGTTGGCCCACGCCACCCCGATGGAGCCCACGACGGCGAGCAGCGCCAGCGCGATGCCGAGGACGACGATCTTCCGGCCCGTGCGCAGCACCACGCGCCCGGCCACGGTGGACATCACGCTCGACATGACCGCCGAGGGAAGGCCGATGAGTGCGGCGTGCAGCGCCGGGTAGCCCAGCCCGTTCTGCATGAACATGGCGATCACCACGAACATGCTGGTCGAGCCGGTGAAGTAGATGGCGATCAGCAGGGCGCCGCACGCGAAGCTGCGGGTCTGGAACAGGCGCAGGTCCACCATCGGGGCGCGGCCCCGTCGTGCGTAGCGGGCCTCCCACCGCGTCCAGAGGGCGGCCAGGCCGATGCCGACGGGCACGAGCACGAACCGCCACGGCTCGAGCCCCCGGTCCAGGAACGGGAGCATGACGGCCACGAGGGCGCCGGCCAGCAGGACGACGCCGACCGGGTCCAGGTCCGGACGCCGCGCCCGCTCGGGGACGGTGCGCGGCAGCCACTGGCGGGCCACGATCAGGGCGCCGAGGGCGATGGGCACGTTCACCAGAAAGGTCGCGCGCCAGCCGAGGTCGCCGCCGAGCCACGCGATGAGCCCGCCGCTGAGCAGCGGCCCCACCGCCACGGACACCCCGACGACGGCGCCGAGCGCCCCGAACGCCCGGGCGCGGGAGGCACCGGAGAACTCGCCCTGGATGAAGCCCGTGACCTGCGGATTGAGCAGGCCCGCGCCCACGCCCATGACCAGGCGCGCGAGCACGAGCAGGACGCCCGTGGGCGCCAGGCCGGACAGGAGCGCACCGAGCGCGAACACGCCGAGGCCCACCATGAACAGCCGGCGGCGGCCGAAGAGGTCACCCGCCCGGCCCGCCGGCACGAGCACCATGCCGAACACGAGGGTGTAGCCGGAGATGGCCCACTGCAGCTCCGCGTCGCTGGCGTCCAGGCCCCGTTGCAACGCGGGCAGGGCCACGTTGATGCTGGACACGGCCAGCAGGGACATGAAGATCGGGATGAGGAGCACCGCGAGGATGCGCTGCTGGTGCGGGGTGAAGACCGAGGACGCGGCGCCGTCGGACGGACGCGGGGCGACGGGCATGCGGTCTCCTTCTCGGGGGGGGTGCCTCTATGGTTTTCGTCAAGCCGCGAGAGCGACTGATGATGGTGCTGGCGGGGCGGTCGGATCTTGAT
>NZ_JASDCZ010000006.1:0-38544 GCF_030407635.1 Micrococcus sp. APC 4021 | reverse complement strand
GGCGCGGCCATGGGGACCTTCTTCGAGCTCGACGGGGAGGGCGGGGCGGAGCGGGGCTCCGTCCTGCCAGGGTACTGACTGCCCGGGGCCCGTTCGACTCCCGCCGCCCGATGGCGTATCCTGGATCTCCGGTACCGCGTTCACGGTCGATCCCACGAGGGTTCGGCCGGCTCCGTCGGTCCGAAGGGTAGTGGCGCAATTGGTAGCGCAGCGGTCTCCAAAACCGCAGGTTGCAGGTTCGAGTCCTGTCTGCCCTGCTCGATGCCGAGCCTTGTGCTCGGCATCGGACGTGTAGAAAGCGATTCGGCGATCCGACGAGTGAGGCCACGTGACTGAGATGGCGGCGAACGGCGGGGGGCCCGCCCCCACGCCGAGCAGGCAGCGTCGCGGGCTGTTCGCGCGGATCGCGCTGTTCCTGCGCCAGGTGGTGGACGAGCTCCGCAAGGTCGTCACCCCCACGAGCGAGGAGCTGCTGCGCACGACCGGAGTGGTGCTCGCCTTCGTGGCGTTCATGATCCTGCTGGTCATGGGGCTGGACTGGGTGTTCGGCACCGTGGCGGGTCTCCTGTTCGGCGCCGGCGGCCTCTGAGCCCGGCGCGGACGGTCCCGACGTCGCAGGACGCGTCCCCCGCACGCCCGTGAGGGCCCTCCCCGACGGCAGGGCCCGCCGTCCGTCAGCAGAAAGCAGGAACCGTGTCCGAGCAGGAACTGGATCGTCAGCCCGCCGAGGAGTCCGTCCCGATGTCGGAGGACGCCGTGGCCGAGGAGACCGCCGAGACCGCGCAGGACGCCGGCACGCCCGTCGAGGACGCCCTGGACGAGGTCGCCGGCAGCGGTGACGAGACCGCCGAGGCCACCGTGCAGGAGGCCGACCTGGCCGTCGCCGAGGGCGAGGACGCACCGACCCCCGTCGAGGAGCAGTCCGACGACGAGCCCGCCGTGGACCCCGCCGAGGAGCTGCGCACCCGCCTGCGCCGCCAGCCCGGCGACTGGTACGTCGTCCACACCTACGCCGGCTACGAGAAGCGCGTGAAGACGAACCTCGAGGCCCGCATCCTGACCCAGGACATGGAGGACTCGATCTACGAGATCGAGGTCCCCATGGAGGAGGTCGTGGAGATCAAGAACACCACGCGCAAGATCGTCTCGCGCGTGCGCATCCCGGGCTACGTGCTCGTCCGCATGGACCTCGACGACGCCTCGTGGGGCGTCGTACGGCACACCCCGGGCGTCACGGGCTTCGTGGGCAACGACGCCCACCACCCGCAGCCGCTCAGCCTGGACGAGGTGTACGACATGCTCGCCCCGTCCGTGATCCAGGAGGCCGCCCGCGCCGCCGAGAAGGCCGGCCTGGCCGTCCCCGCCGCGGCCGAGTCCGGCGCGCCCGCCGCCCCCGCGATCCACGTGGACTTCGAGGTCGGCGAGTCGGTCACCGTCAACGACGGCCCGTTCGAGACCCTCCCGGCCACGATCTCCGAGATCAAGCCGGAGGCCCAGCAGCTCGTGGTGCTCGTCTCGATCTTCGAGCGCGAGACCCCCGTGACGCTGTCCTTCAACCAGGTGACCAAGGCCATCTGAGGACACCCGACGCTTCCGCACCGGGCCGGCCGCCTGCCGGCCCGGACGCGGCACCGGCCGCCGCGCCACGGCGGCCACCGCCCCCGGTGCGCTCCTGCGCCGAGGGTCCCCCAGTGAGAGAAGGATCCACTCATGGCTCCCAAGAAGAAGGTCACCGGTCTGATCAAGCTTCAGATCCAGGCCGGCGCCGCCAACCCGGCCCCGCCCATCGGCCCCGCCCTGGGCCAGCACGGCGTGAACATCATGGAGTTCTGCAAGGCGTACAACGCCGCCACCGAGTCGCAGCGCGGCAACGTGGTCCCGGTCGAGATCACCGTGTACGAGGACCGCTCGTTCACCTTCGTGACCAAGACCCCGCCGGCCGCCGAGCTCATCAAGAAGGCCGCCGGCGTCGCCAAGGGCTCCGCCACCCCGCACACGGCCAAGGTCGGCACGCTGACCCAGGCCCAGTGCGAGGAGATCGCCCAGACCAAGATGGAGGACCTGAACGCCAACGACGTCCAGGCCGCCGCCAAGATCATCGCGGGCACCGCCCGCTCGATGGGCATCACCGTCGAGGGCTGACGCCCACCCCCACCCCCTTCCAGTGGCAGGGCCGAGCGCGGTCCGCAGACCACGACTGCACAAGGAGAAGAACGCAGATGGCACAGCGCAGCAAGGCATACAAGGCGGCCAAGGCCGCGATCGGCGAGGATCTGTACTCGCCGGTGGAGGCGATCCGCCTCGCCAAGGAGACCAACCCCTCCAAGACCGACGCCACCGTGGAGGTGGCCCTCCGCCTCTCGGTCGACCCCCGCAAGGCCGACCAGATGGTCCGCGGCTCCGTGAGCCTGCCCCACGGCACCGGCAAGACCGCGCGCGTCGTCGTGTTCGCCACCGGTGACCGCGCCGAGGCCGCCCGCGCCGCCGGCGCGGACGTCGTGGGCGACGACGACCTGATCGCCCGGATCTCCGAGGGCTGGGTGGACTTCGACGCCGCCGTGGCCTCCCCGGAGCTCATGGGCAAGGTCGGCCGTCTGGGCAAGGTGCTCGGCCCCCGCAACCTGATGCCGAACCCCAAGACCGGCACCGTGACCCCGGACGTGGCCAAGGCCGTGGCCGACATCAAGGGCGGCAAGATCGACTTCCGCGTCGACAAGCACTCCAACCTGCACTTCATCATCGGCAAGACCTCCTTCGAGGCCAAGGCCCTGGTGGAGAACTACGCCGCAGCCCTCGAGGAGGTCCTGCGTCTGAAGCCGTCCTCCTCCAAGGGCCGCTACATCTCCAAGGCCACCGTGGCCACCACCTTCGGCCCGGGCGTGCCCATGGACCCGAACGTGACCTCGGTGGACTCCTCCGAGCTCTGAGCCACGCGGCCCCGGTGATCGGGGCCCACGACGTCGGCCGGTCGTCCCCGCAGCGGGGACGACCGGCCGGCGTCGTCCCGGGTCGATTTTGCGGGCCCGCCCCGGACGTGTACGCTGGTGCCTACCGAAGACCGCCGGTCGTGGTGCCCTGCCTCCGGGCAGAGCCCACCGAAGGATCTCCCTGACGGAGACGGCCCGCGCAGGTGAACGTGAGCCACGCTCGCATCCGCACGTCGACCCTCCGGGTCCGGCCGCGTCGATGCTCCTGCTGCGCCCCGTGCATCTGCACGGGGCGCTTTCTCGTCTCGGGGTGGCGGTTCCCACGCATCATCGAGAGGAGTGCCATGGCGACGTCCGCGAAGGAGTCGGCGGTGGCTGAGCTCACGGACCTGTTCCGTGAGTCCAGCGCCGCTGTTCTGACGGAATACCGTGGCCTGACGGTGACGGAGCTCAAGCAGCTGCGCGACTCCATCCGTCAGGACGCGACCTACGCCGTGGCGAAGAACACGCTGGCCGAGATCGCGGCCAAGGACGCCGGTCTGGAGGGCCTCGAGGCTCACCTGTCCGGTCCCACCGCGATCGCGTTCGTGACCGGGGACCCGGTCAACGTCGCGAAGGCCCTGCGTGACTTTGCCAAGGATCACGAGAAGCTCGTGCTCAAGGGCGGCTACATGGATGGCCAGCCCCTGGACGAGGCCGGCATCAAGAAGCTCGCGGACCTCGAGTCCCGCGAGGTGCTGCTGGCCAAGTTCGCCGGCGCGATGAAGGGCAGCATGTCCAAGGCTGCCGCCCTGTTCCAGGCGCCGCTGTCCAAGACCGTCCGCACGGTCGAGGCGCTGCGCGCCGCGCAGGGCGAGGCTGCCTGAGCAGTCCGCCCCGGGCTGCACGGCCCACCACTTCACACGTAGTCAAGACGTACCCGTAAAGGAGCCATCATGGCCAAGCTGACCACCGAAGAGCTGCTCGCCGCGTTCGAGGAGCTGACCCTCATCGAGCTGTCCGAGTTCATCAAGGCGTTCGAGGAGAAGTTCGACGTCACCGCCGCCGCCCCCGTGGCCGTGGCCGCCGCCGGCGGTGCCGCCGGTGGTGCCGAGGCCGCCGCCGCCGAGGAGAAGGACGAGTTCGACGTCGTCCTCGAGGCCGCCGGCGACAAGAAGATCGGCGTCATCAAGGAGGTGCGCGCCCTCACCTCCCTCGGCCTGAAGGAGGCCAAGGACCTGGTGGACGGCGCTCCCAAGCCCATCCTCGAGGGCGTCAACAAGGAGACCGCCGAGAAGGCCAAGGAGCAGCTCGAGGGCGCCGGCGCCACCGTCACCCTCAAGTGATGATCGCGGCCTGAGCCGCATCACGCCTCCTCACGAGGCCCCCGGACCCGCGCTGCGGACCGGGGGCCTCGTGGCGTCCCGGGTCACGCACCCCCGGCTGGACAGGGGCGACGGGCGCGGATAGGATGGATCTTTGCATCTCCCCTGTTCCGTGCCGCCCGCAGGACCTCGCGTCCCGCCGTGGCCCGCACGGTTCCGCACGGCCTTCATATAGCGGTGGGCCGGCGCCGCCGTCTCGCGGCAGGGGAGCGAACGGAACCCAGAAGGCCTGTGGAAGGATCCTACGTGGTCGCCTCGAGCACCTCCAACGAAACCGCTACCGTCTCCCCGCGATCCGGCGCCTCCGCCGGACGCGTCTCCTTCGCCAAGATCTCCGAGCCGCTGGACGTGCCGGACCTGCTGGCGCTGCAGACCGAGTCGTTCGACCGCCTGATCGGCAATGAGCGGTGGGCCGCGCGCGTGGACGCCGCCCTGGCCGCCGACGACCACTCCGTGCCCGTCACCTCGGGACTGACGGACATCTTCGAGGAGATCTCCCCGATCGAGGACTTCCAGGGCACCATGTCCCTGTCCTTCGCCGAGCCCGAGTTCGCCGACGCGAAGATGACGGAGGAGGAGTGCAAGGATCGCGACGCGACCTTCTCCGCCCCGCTGTACGTCAAGGCCGAGTTCATGAACAACACGACCGGCGAGATCAAGCAGCAGACCGTCTTCATGGGCGACTTCCCGCTGATGACCCGCAACGGCACGTTCATCATCAACGGCACCGAGCGCGTCGTCGTCTCCCAGCTGGTCCGCTCCCCGGGCGCCTACTTCGAGCGCACCCCGGACAAGACCTCGGACAAGGAGATCTTCTCCGCGAAGATCATCCCCTCGCGCGGCGCCTGGTTCGAGCTCGAGGTGGACAAGCGTGACCAGGTCGGCGTCCGCCTCGACCGCAAGCGCAAGCAGCCCGTGACGGTGCTGCTCAAGGCCATGGGCTGGACCGAGTCCCGCATCCTGGAGGAGTTCGGCCACTACGACTCCATCCGCGCCACCCTCGAGAAGGACGGCACCGCGGACCAGGACGAGGCCCTGCTCGACATCTACCGCAAGCTGCGCCCGGGCGAGCCGGCCGCCGTCGACGCCGCGCAGACGCTGCTGAACAACCTGTACTTCACCCCGAAGCGCTACGACCTCGCCAAGGTGGGCCGCTACAAGCTCAACCGCAAGCTCGGCGTGGACGTGCACCTCGGCGACCCCAACGCGTCTGTGCTCACCGAGGACGACATCGTCCAGATGGTGCACTTCATCGCCGCGCTGCACGCCGGCGAGACCGTCATCAAGGGCACGCGCGACGGCGAGCCGGTGGATGTGCGCGTGGAGATCGACGACATCGACCACTTCGGCAACCGTCGCATCCGTGCGGTGGGCGAGCTGATCGAGAACCAGATCCGCACCGGCCTGTCCCGCATGGAGCGCGTCGTGCGCGAGCGCATGACCACCCAGGACGTCGAGGCGATCACCCCGCAGACCCTGATCAACATCCGCCCCGTGGTGGCGGCGATCAAGGAGTTCTTCGGCACCTCGCAGCTGTCCCAGTTCATGGACCAGAACAACCCGCTGGCCGGCCTGACGCACAAGCGTCGCCTGTCCGCGCTCGGCCCGGGCGGCCTGTCCCGCGACCGTGCCGGCATGGAGGTCCGTGACGTCCACCCGTCGCACTACGGCCGCATGTGCCCCATCGAGACCCCGGAAGGCCCGAACATCGGCCTCATCGGGTCGCTGGCGACCTTCGGCCGGATCAACTCCTTCGGCTTCATCGAGACCCCGTACCGCCGCGTGGTCGACGGCCGGGTCACGGACACCGTGGACTACCTGACCGCCGACGACGAGCTGGCCTTCCAGATCGCCCAGGCGAACGCCCCGGTGGATGAGGACGGCCGGTTCGAGGAGGAGTTCGTGCTCTGCCGCCAGCGCGGCGGCGACGGCGAGCCCGTGCTCTCGACCGTGGACGAGATCGACTACATGGACGTGTCCCCGCGCCAGATGGTGTCGGCGGCCACCGCCCTGATCCCGTTCCTCGAGCACGACGACGCCAACCGCGCGCTCATGGGCGCGAACATGCAGCGTCAGGCCGTGCCGCTGCTCCGCTCCGAGGCCCCCTACGTGGGCACCGGCATGGAGAAGTACGTGGCCGTGGACGCGGGCGACTCCGTGACGGCCACCCAGGGCGGCGTCGTGACCGAGGTGGCCGCGGACCTGGTGACCGTCATGAACGACGACGGCACCACCACGCACTACCCGATCATGAAGTTCGCCCGCTCGAACCAGGGCAACGCCTACAACCAGCGGGTGCGCGTCTCCGAGGGCGAGCGGGTGGAGCCGCTGAGCATCATCGCCGACGGTCCCGCCACGGACAACGGCGAGCTCGCGCTCGGCAAGAACCTCCTCGTCGCGTTCATGCCCTGGGAGGGCCTGAACTACGAGGACGCGATCATCCTGTCCCAGCGCATGGTCTCGGAGGACGTCCTCACCTCGATCCACATCGAGGAGCACGAGGTCGACGCCCGCGACACCAAGCTGGGCGCCGAGGAGATCACGCGCGACATCCCCAACGTGTCCGAGGAGGTGCTCTCGCAGCTCGACGAGCGCGGCATCATCCACATCGGCGCCGAGGTGGAGGCCGGCGACATCCTGGTCGGCCGCGTGACCCCGAAGGGCGAGACCGAGCTGACCCCGGAGGAGCGCCTGCTGCGCGCGATCTTCGGCGAGAAGTCCCGCGAGGTCCGCGACACGTCCCTGAAGGTGCCGCACGGCGAGTCCGGCACCGTCATCGGCGTGCGCATCTTCGACCGCGACGAGGACGACGACCTGCCCCCGGGCGTGAACCAGCTGGTGCGCGTCTACGTGGCGCAGAAGCGCAAGATCACCGACGGCGACAAGATGGCCGGCCGCCACGGCAACAAGGGCGTCATCTCGAAGATCCTGCCGCTCGAGGACATGCCGTTCCTGGCGGACGGCACCCCGGTGGACATCGTGCTGAACCCGCTCGGCGTCCCCGGCCGCATGAACCTCGGCCAGGTCATGGAGCTGCACCTGGGCTGGGCCGCCTCGCGCGGCTGGGACATCCAGGGCGAGCCGGAGTGGATCAAGGACCTGCCGAACTTCCCGCGGCAGTCCGGTCCGGTCAACGTGGCCACCCCGGTGTTCGACGGCGCCGAGGCGTACGAGATCACGGGCCTGCTCGGCCACGTGAACGTGACCCGCGACGGCGACCGTCTCATGAGCGACAGCGGCAAGGCGCAGCTGTTCGACGGCCGCACCGGCGAGCCGTTCCCGGACCCGGTGTCCGTGGGCTACATGTACATGCTCAAGCTGCACCACCTGGTGGACGACAAGATCCACGCCCGTTCCACGGGCCCGTACTCGATGATCACGCAGCAGCCGCTGGGCGGTAAGGCCCAGTTCGGCGGCCAGCGCTTCGGCGAGATGGAGGTGTGGGCGCTCGAGGCGTACGGCGCGGCGTTCACCCTCCAGGAGCTGCTGACCATCAAGTCCGACGACATCCACGGCCGCGTGAAGGTCTACGAGGCCATCGTCAAGGGCGAGAACATCCCGGAGCCGGGTGTTCCCGAGTCCTTCAAGGTGCTCATCAAGGAGATGCAGTCCCTCTGCCTGAACGTGGAGGTCCTCTCCGCCGACGGCCAGGCCATCGAGATGCGCGACGCGGAGGACGAGGTCTACCGCGCCGCCGAGGAGCTGGGCATCGACCTCTCCCACGCCGAGCCCAGCTCGGTGGAGGAAGTCTGAGCCGGGCCCGATCCCGCATCCACAAGACGTCACCTGAGAACCACTGAACCAAGGGAGTTCACCGGAGCATGAGCGTGAACAGCATGTCCACTGACAACTCTTTCGGCCTGATGCGCATCGGCCTGGCCACGGCGGAGGACATCCGCCGCTGGTCCTACGGCGAGGTCAAGAAGCCGGAGACCATCAACTACCGCACCCTGAAGCCGGAGAAGGACGGACTCTTCTGCGAGAAGATCTTCGGCCCCACCCGTGACTGGGAGTGCGCGTGCGGCAAGTACAAGCGCGTGCGCTTCAAGGGCATCATCTGCGAGCGCTGCGGCGTCGAGGTGACCCGCTCGAAGGTGCGCCGCGACCGCATGGGCCACATCGAGCTGGCTGCGCCGGTCACCCACATCTGGTACTTCAAGGGCGTGCCCTCGCGCCTGGGCTACCTGCTGGACCTGGCGCCGAAGGACCTCGAGAAGGTCATCTACTTCGCGGCGTACATGATCACCTCGGTGGACGAGGAGGCCCGGCACCGCGACCTGGCCAACCTCCAGGCCGAGTACGACCAGGAGACCCGTGTCCTGGCCGACCAGCGTGACTCCGACATCGCCGCGGTGGCCGCCGACCTCGAGAAGGACCTGGCCAAGCTGGAGTCCGAGGGCGCCAAGGCCGCCGAGAAGAAGAAGGCCCGCGACGCCGCGGACAAGACCATGGCGCAGATCCGCAAGCGCGCGGACGCGGACCTGGACCGCAAGGAGCAGGTCTGGGACCGCTTCAAGAACCTCAAGGTCGCCGACCTCGAGGGCGACGAGGGTCTGTACCGCGCCATGCGGGACAAGTACGGCCAGTACTTCGAGGGCTCGATGGGCGCGGAGGCGATCCAGCGTCGCCTGCAGACCTTCGACCTCGAGGCCGAGTCCGAGATGCTGCGTGAGACCATCAAGACGGGCAAGGGCCAGCGCAAGACCCGCGCCTTGAAGCGCCTGAAGGTCGTCAACGCGTTCCTGACCACGGACAACTCGCCCGAGGGCATGGTCCTGGACGCCGTCCCGGTGATCCCGCCGGAGCTGCGTCCGATGGTGCAGCTGGACGGCGGCCGCTTCGCGACCTCCGACCTCAACGACCTGTACCGTCGCGTGATCAACCGCAACAACCGCCTGAAGCGGCTGCTCGACCTCGGCGCGCCCGAGATCATCGTCAACAACGAGAAGCGCATGCTGCAGGAGGCCGTGGACTCGCTGTTCGACAACGGCCGCCGCGGCCGGCCGGTGACCGGCCCGGGCAACCGCCCGCTCAAGTCACTCTCCGACATGCTCAAGGGCAAGCAGGGCCGGTTCCGTCAGAACCTGCTCGGCAAGCGCGTGGACTACTCGGGCCGCTCGGTCATCGTGGTGGGTCCCCAGCTCAAGCTGCACCAGTGCGGCCTGCCGAAGCAGATGGCGCTGGAGCTGTTCAAGCCGTTCGTGATGAAGCGTCTCGTGGACCTGAACCACGCGCAGAACATCAAGTCCGCCAAGCGCATGGTGGAGCGCTTCCGTCCGCAGGTCTGGGACGTGCTCGAGGAGGTCATCACCGAGCACCCGGTCCTGCTGAACCGCGCCCCCACCCTGCACCGTCTGGGCATCCAGGCCTTCGAGCCGCAGCTCGTGGAAGGCAAGGCCCTGCAGCTGCACCCGCTGGTCTGCTCCGCGTTCAACGCGGACTTCGACGGCGACCAGATGGCGGTCCACCTGCCCCTGTCGCCGGAGGCCCAGGCCGAGGCGCGCCTGCTCATGCTCTCGAGCCACAACATCCTGAAGCCCTCGGACGGCCGCGCGGTCGCCGTGCCGGCCCAGGACATGATCATCGGACTGAACCACCTCACCACGGTGCGTCCGGACGAGGTCGGCGCGGGCAACCTGTACGCGACCGTCGGCGAGGCCATCATGGCGTTCGACGGCGGCGACCTGCACCTGAACGCGCCCGCACGGATCGGCGTCGAGGGCTTCGTGCCGTCGGCGGACGTGCCGGCCCCCGAGGGCTGGTCCGAGGGCGAGATCGCCCTCATCGAGACCACCCTGGGCAAGGTGCTGTTCAACGAGCTGCTGCCGGACGACTACCCGTGGCTGGACAAGCAGGCGACCAAGGGCACCCTCGGTCAGCTGGTCAACGACCTGGCCGAGCGCTACCCGATGGTCGTCACCGCGCAGACGCTGGACAACCTCAAGGACGCCGGCTTCCACTGGGGCACCTGGTCGGGTGTGACCGTGGCGATCTCGGACATCACCTCCGACTTCGACAAGGCCGCCATCATGGAGGGCTACGAGGAGCAGGCCCAGCGCGTGCAGCAGCAGTACGACAAGGGCCTGATCGCGGACGACGAGCGTCGCTCCGAGCTGATCGACATCTGGAACAAGGCCACCGACGAGGTCGCCGCGGCCATGAAGGACGGCCTGCCGGAGCTCAACACCATCAACCGCATGGTGTCCTCCGGTGCGCGAGGCAACTGGCTCCAGGTGCGCCAGATCGCGGGCATCCGCGGCCTCGTGGCCAACCCGAAGGGTGAGATCATCCCGCGTCCGATCAAGTCCTCGTACCGCGAGGGCCTGTCCGTGCTCGAGTACTTCTCCGCCACCCACGGCGCCCGCAAGGGCCTCGCGGACACCGCGCTGAAGACCGCGAACTCGGGCTACCTGACCCGTCGTCTCGTCGATGTGTCCCAGGACGTCATCGTCCGCGAGGACGACTGCGGCACCGAGCGCGGCCTGTCCGTCACGATCGCCGCCCCGAACGCCGACGGCGAGCTGGTGGCCCACGAGCAGGTCGAGAACTCGGCCTTCGCCCGCACGCTGGCCCAGGACGTCACGGGCGAGGACGGCACGGTGCTGGCCTCGGCCGGTGCGGACGTGGGCGACGTGCTGATCGGCGAGCTGGTGGCCGCCGGCGTCACGGAGATCAAGGTCCGCTCGGTCCTGACCTGCGAGTCCGCCGTGGGCACCTGCGCGAAGTGCTACGGCCGCTCCATGGCCACCGGCCAGCTGGTGGACATCGGCGAGGCCGTCGGCATCATCGCGGCCCAGTCGATCGGTGAGCCGGGCACCCAGCTCACCATGCGCACGTTCCACACCGGCGGTGTGGCCTCGGCCGACGACATCACGCAGGGTCTGCCCCGCATCCAGGAGCTCTTCGAGGCCCGCACCCCGAAGGGCGTGGCCCCGATCTCCGAGGTCGCCGGCCGCGTGACCATCGAGGACACCGAGGCGTCCGTGCGCCTGCTGCTCACGCCGGACGACGGCTCCGAGGAGATCGCCTACCCGGTGCTGCGCCGTGCGCGCATCCTCGTGGCCGACGGCGAGCACGTGCCGGTGGGCACGCAGCTCGTGGCCGGCGCCGTGGACCCGAAGCAGGTTCTGCGCGTGCTCGGCCCGCGGGCCGCGCAGCGGTTCCTCGTGGACGAGGTGCAGAACGTGTACCAGTCCCAGGGCGTGGGCATCCACGACAAGCACGTGGAGGTCATCGTCCGGCAGATGCTGCGTCGCATCACCGTCATCGAGTCCGGTGACACCGACCTGCTGCCGGGCGAGCTCACGGACCGGGCGCGCTTCGTGGCCGCCAACCGCGCCGCCGTCGCTGAGGGCCGCCAGCCGGCCTCCGGCCGCGACGAGCTGATGGGCATCACGAAGGCCTCGCTGGCCACGGACTCGTGGCTGTCGGCCGCGTCCTTCCAGGAGACGACCCGCGTCCTGACGCAGGCGGCCATGGAGGGCAAGTCCGACCCGCTGCTGGGCCTGAAGGAGAACGTGATCATCGGCAAGCTGATCCCGGCCGGCACGGGCCTGGACCGCTACACGAAGACCGTCGTGGAGCCGACGGAGGAGGCGAAGGCCAACCTGTTCGCCTCGCCGGCCGGCTTCGCGGACTTCGACTACCCGGGCCTGGACCAGTCGCTCGGCGAGAACGACTTCCACGCCGTCTCGTTGGACGACTACGACCGCGGGGGCGACTTCCGCGCCTGATCCCCGTCCCCCAGGGGGCCCGCCGTTCCGCCGCTCACGCGGGGGAGCGGCGGGCCCCTTGGCGTGCGGGGCCGGCTCGTCGACGGCGCCGGGGCGTGCTATGCTGTCAAGGATTGTTTTTCGTGTGGCAAATTGGACGCTGTCCGGGTCGCGGGGTCATTGCGCGGCAGATGCCACACTTTTGCACGCCTGCGGACGTCTGCTCGTTGCGAGCCCCCACAGGGAGAGGCAGAGCAGAGGAACGAGCAGCCGGCGCCCCGGGCGCCGGTCGATCACGTCAGCGATCACCGAAACACAGGAAGGCTGAAGAGTGCCTACGATTCAGCAGCTGGTCCGCAAGGGCCGCTCACCCAAGGTCGTCAATACGAAGGCCCCTGCCCTGCAGGGGAACCCCATGCGTCGTGGCGTGTGCACCCGTGTGTACACCACCACGCCCAAGAAGCCGAACTCGGCGCTGCGCAAGGTCGCCCGTGTGCGCCTGAACGGCGGCATCGAGGTCACCGCCTACATCCCCGGCGAGGGCCACAACCTGCAGGAGCACTCGATCGTGCTCGTCCGCGGCGGTCGTGTGAAGGACCTGCCCGGCGTGCGCTACAAGATCGTGCGCGGCGCCCTCGACACCCAGGGCGTGAAGAACCGCGGCCAGGCCCGCTCCCGCTACGGCGCCAAGAAGGAGAAGAAGTAATGCCTCGTAAGGGTCCTGCGCCGAAGCGCCCCCTCGTCGTCGATCCCGTCTACGGCTCCCCGCTGGTCACGCAGCTGATCAACAAGGTGCTCGTCGACGGCAAGAAGTCCACCGCCGAGCGCATCGTGTACGGCGCGCTCGAGGGCGCCCGTGCCAAGAACGGCGCCGATCCCGTGGCCACCCTCAAGAAGGCCATGGACAACATCAAGCCGGCCCTCGAGGTGCGCTCCCGCCGCGTCGGCGGCGCCACCTACCAGGTGCCCGTCGAGGTCAAGCCGGGCCGCTCCACGGCCCTGGCCCTGCGCTGGCTGGTCGGCTTCTCCAAGGCCCGCCGTGAGAAGACCATGACCGAGCGCCTGATGAACGAGATCCTGGACGCCTCGAACGGCCTGGGCGGCGCCGTGAAGCGTCGCGAGGACACCCACAAGATGGCCGAGGCCAACAAGGCCTTCGCCCACTACCGCTGGTGATCCGTGTGGCCCGGGGCGCGCGATCCGCGCCTCGGGCCGCAGGTGCGTCCTCTCGGACGGGCCACCCACCGCATCCACCTCACGAGCCCCCCCATTCCACCCGACCAAGGGAGACACCGTGGCACAGGACGTGCTGACCGACCTGCACAAGGTCCGCAACATCGGCATCATGGCCCACATCGATGCCGGCAAGACCACCACCACCGAGCGCATCCTGTTCTACACGGGTGTCAACCACAAGCTGGGCGAGACCCACGACGGCGGCGCGACGACGGACTGGATGGAGCAGGAGAAGGAGCGCGGCATCACCATCACCTCCGCCGCGGTGACCTGCTTCTGGAACGACCACCAGATCAACATCATCGACACCCCCGGCCACGTGGACTTCACGGTCGAGGTGGAGCGCTCGCTGCGCGTGCTCGACGGCGCCGTCGCCGTGTTCGACGGCAAGGAGGGCGTGGAGCCCCAGTCGGAGACCGTGTGGCGCCAGGCGGACAAGTACAACGTCCCGCGCATCTGCTTCGTCAACAAGATGGACAAGCTGGGTGCGGACTTCTACTTCACCGTCGACACCATCGTGAAGCGCCTCGGCGCGCGTCCGCTCGTGATGCAGCTGCCGATCGGCGCCGAGAACGACTTCGTGGGCGTCGTCGACCTGCTCTCCATGAAGGCCTTCGTGTGGCCGGGCGACGCCAAGGGCGACGTCACCATGGGCGCCTCCTATGAGACTCGCGAGATCCCCGCCGAGCTCCAGGAGAAGGCCGAGGAGTACCGCAACGAGCTCGTCGAGGCCGTCGCCGAGACCTCCGAGGAGCTCATGGAGAAGTACCTCGAGGGCGAGGAGCTCACCGTCGAGGAGATCCAGGCCGGCGTGCGCCAGCTGACCGTGAACGCCGAGGCCTACCCGGTGTTCTGCGGCTCCGCGTTCAAGAACCGTGGCGTGCAGCCGATGCTGGACGCCGTGGTCGCCTACCTGCCGAACCCGCTGGACGCCGGCTCCGTCAAGGGCCACGCCGTGAACGACGAGGAGGAGGTGCTGGAGCGCGAGGCGTCGAAGGAGGCCCCGTTCTCGGCGCTCGCCTTCAAGATCGCCACGCACCCCTTCTTCGGCACGCTGACCTTCATCCGCGTGTACTCCGGCCGCCTGGAGTCCGGTGCGCAGATCCTCAACGCCACCAAGGGCAAGAAGGAGCGCATCGGCAAGCTGTTCCAGATGCACGCCAACAAGGAGAACCCGGTGGACGAGGTGGTCGCCGGCCACATCTACGCCGTGATCGGCCTCAAGGACACCACCACGGGCGACACCCTGTGCGATCCCGCGAACCCGATCATCCTCGAGTCGATAACCTTCCCGGAGCCCGTGATCTCCGTGGCCATCGAGCCGAAGACCAAGGGTGACCAGGAGAAGCTCTCCACCGCCATCCAGAAGCTCGTCGCCGAGGACCCCACGTTCCGCGTGAACCTCAACGAGGAGACCGGCCAGACCGAGATCGGCGGCATGGGCGAGCTCCACCTGGACGTGTTCGTGGACCGTATGAAGCGCGAGTTCAAGGTCGAGGCCAACGTGGGCAAGCCCCAGGTCGCGTACCGCGAGACCATCAAGCGCAAGGTCGACAAGGTCGACTACACGCACAAGAAGCAGACCGGCGGCTCCGGCCAGTTCGCCAAGGTGCAGCTGTCCTTCGAGCCCCTGGACACCGCCGAGGGCGAGGTCTACGAGTTCGAGAACGCCGTCACCGGCGGTCGCGTGCCCCGCGAGTACATCCCCTCGGTGGACGCGGGCATCCAGGACGCCATGCAGTTCGGCGTGCTGGCCGGCTACCCGATGGTCGGCGTGAAGGCCACCCTGCTCGACGGCGCGTACCACGACGTCGACTCCTCGGAGATGGCGTTCAAGATCGCCGGCTCCCAGGCCTTCAAGGAGGGTGTCCGCAAGGCCAACCCGATCATCCTCGAGCCGCTGATGGCCGTGGAGGTCCGCACCCCCGAGGAGTTCATGGGCGACGTCATCGGCGACCTGAACTCCCGCCGCGGCCAGATCCAGTCCATGGAGGACGCCACCGGCGTGAAGGTGGTCAACGCCCTCGTGCCGCTGTCGGAGATGTTCGGCTACATCGGCGACCTGCGCTCCAAGACGCAGGGCCGCGCGGTGTACTCGATGACCTTCCACTCCTACGCCGAGGTCCCCAAGGCCGTGGCGGACGAGATCATCCAGAAGTCCCAGGGCGAGTGACCGCAGGTCACCTGCTCTGAACGACCTGCCCCGGGTCGGCCGCCGCAGCCGCGGCCGGCCCGGGGCGACCGGACCGCCCTTCCCGGCGCGGCGGTCCGCGATCAGGACGGGTCAGGTCCGGTCCGCTTCCGGCGGTCCCGACGGCCTGGAACCGGACTGGCCCTCGTGAGGCCGGGATTTCCCCAACCCCGCACCATCCGAGTAGACTCAGTCAAGTTGTCAGCACGTCGCAGGCGGCTGAGCAGTCTTCTTGACGATGAACCAGTTCTTAGGAGGAACTAGTGGCAAAGGCAAAGTTCGAGCGGACGAAGCCGCACGTCAACATCGGCACCATCGGCCACGTTGACCACGGCAAGACCACGCTGACCGCCGCCATCTCGAAGGTCCTGTACGACAAGTACCCGGACCTGAACGAGGCCCGTGACTTCGCGACGATCGACTCCGCCCCCGAGGAGCGTCAGCGCGGCATCACCATCAACATCTCCCACGTGGAGTACCAGACCGAGAAGCGTCACTACGCCCACGTGGACGCCCCCGGTCACGCCGACTACATCAAGAACATGATCACCGGCGCCGCTCAGATGGACGGCGCGATCCTCGTGGTCGCCGCCACCGACGGCCCGATGGCCCAGACCCGTGAGCACGTGCTCCTGGCCCGCCAGGTCGGCGTGCCGGCCCTGCTCGTGGCCCTGAACAAGTCGGACATGGTCGAGGACGAGGAGCTCCTCGAGCTCGTCGAGATGGAGGTCCGCGAGCTGCTGTCCTCCCAGGACTTCGACGGCGACGAGGCCCCGGTCATCCGCACCTCCGGTCTGAAGGCCCTCGAGGGCGACCCCCAGTGGGTCAAGTCCGTCGAGGACCTCATGGAGGCCGTGGACGAGTTCATCCCGGACCCGGTCCGCGACAAGGACAAGCCGTTCCTGATGCCGATCGAGGACGTCTTCACCATCACCGGTCGTGGCACCGTGGTGACCGGTCGCGCCGAGCGCGGCACCCTGAAGATCAACTCCGAGGTCGAGATCGTCGGCATCCGCGACGTGCAGAAGACCACCGTCACCGGCATCGAGATGTTCCACAAGCAGCTCGACGAGGCCTGGGCCGGCGAGAACTGCGGTCTGCTGCTGCGCGGCCTGAAGCGCGACGACGTGGAGCGCGGCCAGGTTGTGGTGGAGCCGGGCTCCATCACCCCGCACACCAACTTCGAGGCGAACGTCTACATCCTGTCCAAGGACGAGGGTGGCCGTCACAACCCGTTCTACTCGAACTACCGCCCGCAGTTCTACTTCCGCACCACCGACGTCACCGGCGTCATCACGCTGCCCGAGGGCACCGAGATGGTCATGCCCGGCGACACCACCGAGATGTCGGTCGAGCTCATCCAGCCGATCGCCATGGAGGAGGGCCTCGGCTTTGCCATCCGCGAGGGTGGCCGCACCGTGGGCTCCGGCCGCGTCACCAAGATCACCAAGTGATCTGACGCATCCCGTCTCGTGGCTCCGTTGAGCCGCTGACGCGCGACGCCCCCGTCTCCGGGTCCCCCGGAGGCGGGGGCGTCGCCGTGTCCGACGACGGCGCGGCGGCGGCGGCTAGGCTGGGGAGCATGCCTGAACTGCTCATCCTCATCGTGGTGCTCGCCGTGGCCGTCGTGGCCGTGCGCTGGGCGCTGCGGACCTTCCGTCCCGAGATCGACCGTGCCCGGCGCATCCGGCGCGCGAACCGCGGCGGGGAGCTGGAGCGATGAGCCTGCCCGGCCCGCGCCGCCTCTTCGCCGTCACGGCGATGGCCGAGATGTTCACCTGGGCCGGTCTGCTGATCGCCATGGGCCTCAAGTACGGCGGAGTCACGGAGCGGGTGGTGCCGATCGCCGGCGGCGTCCACGGCTTCGTGTTCCTCTGCTACCTCGTGGTGACGGTCGCCGTGTGGATCGACGGGCGGTGGCCCGTGGCCCGCGGACTCCTCGGCCTCGGTTCGACGATCGTCCCGTTCATGACGGTCCCGTTCGAGCGGGCCCAGCGGCGGCGCGGCGAGCCGGCGTCGCGGTGGCAGGTCGTGGACCGCGCGCCGGGGGAGCGGGGGCCCCTCGAACGGCTTCTCGTCGTGGTGCTGCGCCATCCGGTGGTCAGCGCGCTCCTGGCGGTCGCCGTGGTCGCCGTCGTCTTCACCCTGCTGCTCAACGCCGGCCCGCCCACCGAGTGGGGCCGCTGAGCCCGGGGGGCCGTCGGGCCCGGCCCGCCGATTGGCGGACCGGGCCCGGTTCTGTCTATACTGATTCGGTTGCTCAAGCGCCATTGCGCTGTCGTCGTGTGTCTCGCGGCGGCAGCTCGGCCCAGATGTGACGTCACCACTCCGACCCGCCACAGGCGCGTGCCCTCCCAGGAATGCGACACGCCCGACCGCGTGGACCGGAGTCCGGCGGCGGCGAGGAACCCGGTCCGACCGGATTCGCCCCGCGCGGGTGGAGGACAAGAAGGCGGGCACGATCCGCCGCACAGGGACAGGAACAGCACACCCGACGAGAGAGGCGTGACGCCATGGCGGGACAGAAGATCCGCATCCGGCTGAAGTCGTACGACCACGAGGTCATCGACGTCTCGGCCCGCAAGATCGTTGACACGGTCACGCGCGCAGGCGCGACGGTGGTCGGCCCCGTGCCGCTGCCGACGGAGAAGAACGTGTACTGCGTTATCCGTTCTCCCCACAAGTACAAGGACAGCCGCGAGCATTTCGAGATGCGCACCCACAAGCGGCTCATCGACATCATCGACCCGACCCCGAAGGCCGTCGACTCGCTCATGCGACTGGACCTGCCCGCGGACGTCAACATCGAGATCAAGCTCTGAGAGGGAGGTGCTGAGAGACTATGACCAACACCCAGAACATCAAGGGCCTGCTGGGCACGAAGCTCGGCATGACCCAGGTCTGGGATGAGGACAACAAGCTCATCCCTGTGACCGTGGTCAAGGCAGACCCGAACGTCGTCACCCAGCTGCGCTCCGAGGAGACCGACGGCTACACCGCCGTGCAGATCGCCTACGGCCAGATCGATCCCCGCCGCGTGACCAAGCCCCTGGCCGGTCACTTCGAGAAGGCCGGCGTGACCCCGCGTCGCCACCTCGTCGAGCTGCGCACCGCCGACGCCGCCGAGTACTCCCTCGGCCAGGACGTGACCGTGGAGGTCTTCGAGGCCGGCCAGAAGGTCGACGTCGTGGGCACCACCAAGGGCAAGGGCTTCGCCGGCGCCATGAAGCGCCACGGCTTCGCCGGTGTGGGCGCCTCGCACGGCCAGCACAAGAACCACCGCAAGCCCGGCTCCGTGGGCGGCGCGTCCACCCCCGGCCGCGTGTTCAAGGGCCAGCGCATGCCCGGTCGCATGGGCGCCGTGCGCCAGACCACCATGAACCTGACCCTCCACGGCATCGACGTGGAGAACAACCTCCTGCTGATCAAGGGCGCGGTGCCCGGCTCCAAGGGCCAGGTCGTGCTCGTCCGCAGCGCCGTGAAGGGAGCCTGAGACCATGGCTGAGAACTCCGTGAAGACCGTCCAGGTCGATCTGCCCGCCGAGCTCTTCGACGTGCAGTCCAACGTGCCGCTCATGCACCAGGTCGTCGTCGCCCAGCTCGCCGCCGCCCGCCAGGGCACGCACAAGACGAAGCGCCGCGGCGAGGTGTCCGGCGCCGGTCGCAAGCCGTTCAAGCAGAAGGGCACCGGCCGCGCCCGTCAGGGCTCCATCCGCGCCCCGCACATGACCGGCGGCGGCATCGTCCACGGCCCGACCCCGCGTGACTACTCGCAGCGCACCCCCAAGAAGATGAAGGCCGCCGCCCTGCGCGGTGCCCTGTCGGACCGCGCCCGCAACGGCCGCGTCCACGTCATCGAGGCCCTCGTGTCCGGGACCACCCCGTCCACCAAGGCCGCCAAGGCGGGCCTCGCGTCCCTGAACACCGGCCGCAAGAACGTGCTGCTGGTGATCGACCGGGCCGACGACGTCGCCGCCCTGTCCGCCCGCAACCTGCCCGCGGTCCACACCCTGTACGCCGACCAGCTGAACACCTACGACGTGCTCGTCTCCGACGACGTCGTGTTCACCCAGGCGGCCTACGAGGCGTACGTGGCCCAGGCTTCCGGCGCCAAGAAGGAGGATGCCCAGTGAGCGGCTCCATCAACAAGGATCCCCGCGACGTGATCATCGCTCCCGTCGTGTCGGAGAAGAGCTACGGTCTGATCGACGAGGGCAAGTACACCTTCCTGGTCGACCCGCGCTCCAACAAGTCCGAGATCAAGCAGGCGGTGGAGCGCATCTTCAACGTCGACGTGGCCTCGGTCAACACCCTGAACCGTTCCGGCAAGCGCCGTCGCACCCGCTTCGGGTGGGGCCAGCGCAAGTCCACCAAGCGTGCCATCGTCACGCTCAAGGACGGGACCATCGACATCTTCGGAGGTCCGCTCGCCTGATCGGCGTGCGGAGACCACTTAATCGAGGAACTGACACATGGCTATCCGTAAGTACAAGCCGACCACCCCGGGCCTGCGTGGCTCGTCCGTGGCCGACTTCGCAGAGATCACCCGGTCCACGCCGGAGAAGTCCCTTCTCCGTCCGCTGCACAAGACCGGCGGCCGCAACAACACCGGTCGCATCACCACCCGTCACAAGGGCGGCGGCCACAAGCGCCAGTACCGCCTGGTCGACTTCCGTCGCCACGACAAGGACGGCGTGCCCGCCACCGTCGCGCACATCGAGTACGACCCGAACCGCACCGCCCGCATCGCGCTGCTGCACTACGCGGACGGCGCCAAGCGCTACATCCTGGCCCCGGCCAAGCTGAAGCAGGGCGACGTGGTCGAGGCCGGCCCGAACGCCGACATCAAGCCCGGCAACAACCTGCCGATGCGCAACATCCCCGTGGGCACCACCATCCACGCGGTGGAGCTGCGCCCCGGCGGCGGCGCCAAGATGGCCCGCTCCGCCGGCGCGTCCGTGCAGCTGGTCGCCCGCGAGGGCAAGTACGCCCAGCTGCGCCTGCCCTCCGGTGAGATCCGCAACGTCGACGTGCGCTGCCGCGCCACGATCGGCGAGGTCGGCAACGCCGAGCAGTCGAACATCAACTGGGGCAAGGCCGGCCGCATGCGCTGGAAGGGCGTCCGCCCGACCGTCCGCGGCGTCGTCATGAACCCGGTCGACCACCCGCACGGCGGTGGCGAGGGCAAGACCTCCGGCGGTCGTCACCCCGTCAACCGGAACGGCAAGCCCGAGGGCCGCACGCGTCGTCCGAACAAGGAAAGCGACAAGCTCATCGTGCGTCGCCGTCGTACCGGCAAGAACAAGCGATAAGGGAGCAGGGAAGACATGCCTCGCAGCCTGAAGAAGGGCCCCTTCGTCGATCAGCACCTCTACCTGAAGGTTCTGGCCGAGAACGAGAAGGGCAGCAAGAACGTCATCAAGACCTGGTCCCGCCGGTCGATGATCATCCCGGACATGCTGGGTCACACCATCGCGGTCCACGACGGACGCAAGCACGTCCCGGTGTTCGTCACCGAGTCCATGGTGGGTCACAAGCTGGGCGAGTTCGCCCCGACCCGGACCTACCGCGGCCACGTGAAGGACGACAAGAAGGGCAAGCGCCGCTGAGCCTGAGGGCACAGCACGCTTGACCTTCTCGAGAATCGAAAGAGAGAAGCAATGGAAGCCAAGGCAATTGCGCGCCACCTGCGCGTGACGCCGATGAAGGCCCGGCGCGTCGTCGACCTGGTCCGTGGCAAGCAGGCCACCGAAGCACTGGCCATCCTGAAGTTCGCCCAGCAGGGCGCTTCGGAGCCGGTGTACAAGCTGGTGGCCTCCGCGGTGGCGAACGCCCGCGTCAAGGCGGACCGCGAGGGCCAGGCCTTCGACGAGGACGCCCTCTACATCACCGAGGCCTTCGTGGACGAGGGCCCGACCATGAAGCGGTTCCAGCCCCGTGCTCAGGGCCGCGCGTACCGCATCAACAAGCGCACGAGCCACGTGACCGTGGTCGTCGCGTCCAAGGACGAGAAGGGTGGGAACTGACAATGGGCCAAAAGATCAACCCCAACGGGTTCCGCCTCGGCATCACCACCGACCACGTCTCGCACTGGTTCGCGGACTCCCACAAGGAGGGCCAGCGCTACGCTGACTTCCTCAAGGAGGACGTCAAGATCCGCGAGCTGATGACCACCGGCATGGAGCGCGCCGGCATCTCCAAGGTGGAGATCGAGCGCACCCGTGACCGCGTGCGCGTGGACATCCACACCGCGCGTCCGGGCATCGTGATCGGCCGCCGCGGCGCCGAGGCCGACCGCATCCGCGGTGAGCTCGAGAAGCTCACCGGCAAGCAGATCCAGCTGAACATCCTCGAGGTCAAGAACCCCGAGACCGATGCCCAGCTGGTGGCGCAGGGTGTGGCCGAGCAGCTCGCCTCGCGCGTGGCGTTCCGCCGCGCGATGAAGAAGGCGATCCAGTCCGCCATGCGCGCCGGCGCGCAGGGCATCCGCATCCAGTGCTCCGGCCGCCTCGGCGGCGCCGAGATGAGCCGCTCGGAGTTCTACCGCGAGGGTCGCGTGCCGCTGCACACCCTCCGCGCGAACATCGACTTCGGCAAGTTCGAGGCCAAGACCACCTTCGGCCGCATCGGCGTGAAGGTCTGGATCTACAAGGGCGACCTGACCGCCAAGGAGCTCGCGGCCAAGGAGGCCGCGCAGCCCTCCGGCCGTGGCCGTGGCGGCGAGCGCCGTGGCGGCGGTGAGCGTCGTCGTCGCAACGATCGCGCCGAGCGTGCTCCCCGCCAGGAGAACGCCGGCGCCGGCGCCGAGACCCCGGCCGCCGCTCCCGCTGAAGGAGGCAACGCCTGATGCTGATCCCCCGTCGCGTCAAGCACCGCAAGCAGCACCACCCCAAGCGTTCCGGCGCCGCCAAGGGCGGCACCACCGTGACGTTCGGCGAGTGGGGCATCCAGGCGCTCACGCCGGCCTATGTGACCAACCGTCAGATCGAGGCCGCCCGTATCGCCATGACCCGCTACATCAAGCGTGGCGGCAAGGTCTGGATCAACATCTACCCGGACCGTCCGCTCACCAAGAAGCCCGCCGAGACCCGCATGGGCTCCGGCAAGGGCTCGCCGGAGTGGTGGGTCGCCAACGTCAAGCCCGGACGCGTGCTCTTCGAGCTGTCGGGTGTCACGGAGGACGTCGCCCGCGAGGCGCTCCGCCTGGCCATCCACAAGCTGCCGCTGAAGGCCCGTATCATCCGTCGAGAGGGTGGTGAGTGATCCCATGGCGATCGGCACCAAGGATCTGAACGTCGAGTCCCTGGACGGGATGGACAACGCCCGCCTGCTGGAGGCCCTGAAGTCCTCCAAGGAGGAGCTGTTCAACCTGCGCTTCCAGGCCGCCACCGGTCAGCTGGACAACGCCAGCCGGCTGAAGGCCGTCAAGCGTGACATCGCGCGCATCTACACGATCCTGCGCGAGCGCGAGCTGGGCATCCGCGGCGATGTCGCCGCCGAGGCGCAGGCCGAGAAGAACGAGGAGGCTGCCAAGTGACCGAGCAGACCCCGGCCGTCTCCGAGGAGCGCGGCTACCGCAAGGCCCTCCGTGGCATCGTCGTCTCCGACAAGATGGACAAGACCATCGTCGTCGAGGTCGAGGACCGCAAGAAGCACTCGCTCTACGGCAAGGTGCTGAAGACCTCGAAGCGCGTGAAGGCGCACGACGAGGACAACACCGCCGGCGTGGGCGACCGCGTCCGCCTCGCCGAGACCCGCCCGCTGTCCGCCTCCAAGCGGTGGCGTCTGGTGGAGATCGTCGAGCGCGCCAAGTGATCGACCCGGCCCCCTGAGGGCCGGCGACGCAGAGGGCCGCCCCGTGCACTGGCACGGGGCGGCCTTGTGCGTTAGACTCTGATATTCGTGCGCCCTCTCGTTGGCAGGACCATCCATCCTGTGTGCCGAGGGCCGCGCACGCCGATCCCGGATCCGCCTCGGCCCTGCCCTGCGCGCCCCTCCGCTCTCGACCTCCCCGACGCTGTCTGAACACGCGTCGCCGGGGGACGACGGCGGGCGGCCCGCCTCGGGGGAGGGGTAAGCGTCCCGGGATGCCCGTTCAACCGTTCCGCAAGGCTCGCCCATCGTGGGGGAGAACCGGCGCGACGCTAGGAGAGACAAGTGATCCAGCAGGAGTCGCGGCTCAAGGTCGCCGACAACACCGGTGCGAAGGAAATCCTGACCATCCGTGTTCTCGGCGGTTCCGGACGCCGCTACGCAGGCATCGGCGACACCATCGTCGCCACCGTGAAGGACGCCATCCCCGGCGGCAACGTCAAGAAGGGCGACGTCGTCAAGGCCGTGGTGGTCCGCACCCGCAAGCAGTCCCGCCGTCCCGACGGCTCGTACATCAAGTTCGACGAGAACGCGGCGGTCATCCTGAAGACCGACGGCGAGCCCCGTGGCACGCGCATCTTCGGCCCCGTGGGTCGCGAGCTGCGTGACAAGAAGTTCATGAAGATCGTGTCGCTCGCCCCGGAGGTGATCTGACCTCATGGCCAAGATCAAGAAGGACGACCTCGTCCAGGTCATCAGTGGCAAGGACAAGGGCAAGCAGGGCAAGGTCCTGCGCGTGTTCCCGGCGGATGAGCGCGTGCTCGTCGAGGGCGTGAACCGCGTGACCAAGCACCTGCGCGCCGGCCAGGACAACAACGGTTCCACCGAGGGCGGCCTGCAGGTCGTCGAGGCCCCGATCCACATCTCGAACGTGGCCGTGGTGGACCCGGAGACCAAGAAGCCGACCCGTGTGGGCTACCGCTTCGAGACCGTCGAGAAGGACGGCGTGAGCAAGACCGTGAAGGTCCGCTTCGCCAAGGCCTCGGGGAAGGAGCTGTGATGACCGAGGTGCAGCAGACCGAGAAGGTCACCCCGCGTCTGAAGACCAAGTACCGCGACGAGATCCGCGGCGCCCTGCAGGAGCAGTTCCAGTACGGGAACGTCATGCAGGTGCCGGGTCTCGTGAAGGTCGTCGTCAACATGGGCGTCGGCGAGGCCGCCAAGGACTCCAAGATCATCGACGGCGCGGTCGCCGACCTCACCGCCATCACCGGCCAGAAGCCGATGATCACCAAGGCCCGCAAGTCCATCGCGCAGTTCAAGCTGCGTGAGGGCATGCCCATCGGCACGCACGCCACGCTCCGTGGCGACCGCATGTGGGAGTTCCTGGACCGCCTGGTCACGCTCGCGCTGCCGCGCATCCGTGACTTCCGCGGCCTGTCCGACCGCCAGTTCGACGGCAACGGCAACTACACCTTCGGCCTGTCCGAGCAGACCGTGTTCCACGAGATCGATCAGGACAAGATCGACCGCGTGCGCGGCATGGACATCACCGTGGTGACGACCGCCAAGAACGACGACGAGGGCCGCGCGCTGCTCAAGGCGCTGGGCTTCCCGTTCAAGACCGACCAGTAAGACCTCCACGCCACAGGTCCTCCACCGGTGAACCGGTGGCGGAAACCACGGCGAGAAAGGGCGTGAAGCCCACATGACCATGACCGATCCCGTCGCAGACATGCTGACCCGTCTGCGCAACGCAAACTCGGCCTACCACGACACCGTGTCCATGCCGTCCTCGAAGCTGAAGACTCGCGTCGCCGAGATCCTCAAGGCCGAGGGCTACATCCAGGACTGGCGCGAGGAGGAGGCCGAGGTCGGCAAGAAGCTGACCATCGACCTGAAGTTCGGCCCGCAGCGTGAGCGTGCGATCGCCGGCCTGCGCCGCATCTCCAAGCCGGGCCTGCGCGTGTACGCGAAGTCCACGAACCTGCCCCACGTGCTGGGCGGCCTCGGCATCGCCATCCTGTCCACCTCCTCTGGTCTCCTCACGAACCAGCAGGCCGCCAAGAAGGGCGTGGGCGGAGAAGTCCTCGCCTACGTCTGGTGACGGGCAAGACGGAAGAAAGGCTGAACTGACATGTCTCGAATCGGACGTCTCCCGATCACCATCCCCGCCGGCGTCGATGTGACCATCGACGGCGACCGCGTCTCCGTGAAGGGCCCCAAGGGCCAGCTCGAGCACTCGCTGCCCACGCCCATCACGGTCACCCTCGAGGAGGGGCAGGTCACCGTGGCCCGCCCCGACGACGAGCGTGAGTCCCGTTCCCTGCACGGTCTGACCCGCACCCTCATCAGCAACATGGTCGAGGGCGTGACCAACGGCTTCTCCAAGCAGCTCGAGGTCGTCGGCACCGGCTACCGCGTGCAGGCCAAGGGCCAGGACCTCGAGTTCGCCCTGGGCTACTCCCACCCCGTCCCGGTGAAGGCGCCCCAGGGCATCACCTTCACGGTGGAGGGCAACAAGGTCACCGTCGCCGGTATCGACAAGCAGCAGGTCGGCGAGACCGCCGCCAACATCCGCAAGCTGCGCCGCCCCGACCCGTACAAGGGCAAGGGCGTGCGCTACGCGGGCGAGCAGATCCGCCGCAAGGCCGGAAAGGCAGGTAAGTGATGTCTACTCTGAAGGTGAAGGGCAAGGGCAAGTTCAACGCCCGCACCCGCCGCCACCTCCGGGTGCGCAAGCGGATCTCCGGCACCACCGTCCGTCCCCGCCTCGTCGTCAACCGCTCTGCACGGCACATGTTCGTGCAGGTCGTGGACGACACGCAGAGCCGCACGCTCGCGTA
This sequence comes from Micrococcus sp. APC 4021, assembly GCF_030407635.1. Lineage (NCBI taxonomy): Bacteria > Bacillati > Actinomycetota > Actinomycetes > Micrococcales > Micrococcaceae > Micrococcus > Micrococcus sp. APC 4021. The sequence goes on along the minus strand of NZ_JASDCZ010000006.1, from coordinate 12,456 downwards.
CGCCTCCACCATGGAGGCCGACGTGCGTGCGCTCGAGGGCGACAAGACGGCCAAGGCCAAGCGCGTGGGCGAGCTCGTCGCCGAGCGTGCCAAGGCGGCCGGCATCGAGGCCGTGGTCTTCGACCGCGGCGGCAACAAGTACCACGGGCGCGTCGCGGCCGTGGCCGACGGTGCGCGAGAGGGTGGGCTGCAGCTGTGACCGAGAACATCAACCAGAAGGACACTCAGGTGACCGAGAGCACCGAGACCACCGTCTCCGAGACCGGGTCGGGCTCGGCGAGCCAGACCACCGAGCGCGCCACCGGTGGCCGCGGCGGTCGCGACGGCGGCCGCGGTGGCCGTGACGGCGATCGTCGTGGCGGCCGTCGCGACGACCGCAACCGTCGTGGCGCCCAGGACGACGAGAAGGACCAGTTCCTCGAGCGCGTCGTGGGCATCAACCGCGTCTCCAAGGTCGTCAAGGGCGGCCGCCGCTTCTCCTTCACCGCCCTCGTGGTGGTGGGTGACGGCGACGGCACCGTCGGCGTCGGCTACGGCAAGGCGAAGGAGGTCCCCGCCGCGATCCAGAAGGCCGTGGAGGAGGCCAAGAAGTCCTTCTTCCGCGTCCCCCGCGTCGGCTCCACCATCCCGCACCTGGTGCAGGGTGAGGACGCCGCCGGCGTCGTGCTGCTCCGCCCGGCCTCCCCGGGTACCGGCGTGATCGCCGGCGGTCCGGTGCGCGCCGTGCTCGAGTGCGCCGGCATCCACGACGTGCTGTCCAAGTCCATGGGCTCCGTGAACGCGATCAACATCGTGCGCGGCACCGTGGACGCCCTCAAGAAGCTGGAAGAGCCCCAGGCCGTCGCCGCCCGCCGCGGCAAGGCCCTGGACGAGATCGCCCCCCATGCGATGCTGCGCACCATGGAGAACGATCGCGCCCAGAAGAGCGCGAAGGCAGGTGCGTGAGCCGTGTTTGAGCCCACCCGCAAGAACATCCAGCCCTCGGACGCCACCCTGGTCATCACCCAGACCCGCGGCGTCACGGGCTCCAAGCAGAACCATCGGGACACCCTGCGCTCGCTGGGCCTGAAGCGGATCGGCCACCAGGTCACCCGCAAGGCCGACGCGGTGACGGTCGGCATGGTCAACACCGTGCCGCACCTGGTGTCCGTGGAGGAGGTCAACAATGGCTGACAACGACGCCATCAAGGTCCACGACCTGCGTCCGGCCCCCGGTGCCAAGACCGCCAAGACCCGTGTGGGTCGCGGTGAGGCGTCGAAGGGCAAGACCGCCGGTCGCGGCACCAAGGGCACCAAAGCCCGTTACCAGGTCCGTGCGGGCTTCGAGGGCGGCCAGCTGCCCCTGCAGATGCGTCTGCCGAAGCTCCGCGGCTTCAAGAACCCGTTCCGCACGGAGTACCAGGTCGTGAACCTGGACAAGCTCTCCGCGCACTTCCCCGAGGGCGGTGAGGTCACCGTGGACGCGCTCGTGTCCAAGGGCCTCGTCCGTCGCGGTCAGCCCGTCAAGGTGCTGGGCACGGGGGAGATCACCTCGGCCGTGCAGGTGAAGGCGAACGCCTTCTCCTCGTCCGCCGTGGAGAAGATCCAGGCCGCCGGCGGGTCCACCGAGACCCTCTGACACGCCGACCCATCCACCGAGGGCCCTGGCCCGGAGCAGCCGCTCCGGACCAGGGCCCTCGGTCCATCCGTGTAGACTCGCACAGCGGCCGCCCCGGTGTGGCCGCCGTCTCGTGCCCCGCCCCGCGGCCGGCGCGCGCCCCACAGGACCACCGCAGGAGGACTCGTGCTCAAGGCCATCGCCCGGATCGTCCGGACGCCTGACCTGTTGCGGAAGATCGCCTTCACGCTCGCGCTCATCGCCGTCTACCGGATGGGCGCCTTCGTGCCGGCCCCCGGGGTGGACTACCCGGCGGTGCAGCAGTGTCTCGCGGCGGGCAACGCCCAGGGCGGCCTGTACTCCTTCGTGAACATGTTCTCGGGCGGGGCGCTCCTGCAGGTGTCCGTCTTCGCGCTCGGCATCATGCCCTACATCACGGCGTCGATCATCGTGCAGCTGCTGCGCGTGGTGATCCCGCGCTTCGAGCAGCTCCACCAGGAGGGCCCGCAGGGCCAGGCGACGCTGACGCAGTACACCCGCTACCTGACCCTCGCCCTCGCCCTGCTGCAGGCGACCACGATGGCCTCGCTGGCCCGCACCGGGGCCCTGCTCGGATGCAGCCTGCCGCTGCTGCGCGACGGCTCCATCCTCACGGTGCTGCTCGTGGTCATCGCCCTGACCACCGGCTGTCTCATCGTCATGTGGTTCGGCGAGCGGATCACCGAGAACGGCGTGGGCAACGGCATGTCCCTGCTGATCTTCACCTCCATCGCGGCGGGCTTTCCGGCCGGCCTCGGCCAGGTGGTCCAGACGCAGGGCTGGCGCGTGTTCGCGATCGTCATGGGGATCGGCCTGCTCACCATGCTGGCCATCGTCTTCGTGGAGGAGTCGCAGCGCCGGATCCCGGTCCAGTACGCCAAGCGGCAGATCGGCTCGCGGACCGTGGGCGGGTCGAGCACCTACATCCCGGTCAAGGTGAACATGGCCAACGTCATCCCGGTCATCTTCGCCTCCTCCGTGCTGATGCTCCCGAGCATCCTCATCCAGTTCAACACGCCGCAGGACGGCAGTGCGCCGGCCCCGTGGATCACGTGGCTGAGCCGGTACTTCGGCCCCGGCGACCACCCGGTGTACATGGCCCTGTACTTCCTGCTCATCATCGGCTTCACGTACTTCTACGTGTCCATCACGTTCAACCCGGTGGAGATCTCGGACAACATGAAGCGCTACGGCGGCTTCATCCCCGGCGTCCGCGCCGGCCGGCCCACCGAGCGTTACCTGCAGTACGTCATCAGCCGCATCACGCTCGTGGGCGCCCTCTACCTGGGTATCGTGGCCATGATCCCGCTGATCGCCTTCGCGGTGATCGGCACCAGCCAGAACTTCCCGCTCGGCGGCACGTCCATCCTCATCATGGTGGGCGTCGGCCTCCAGACCGTGAAGCAGGTCAGCGCACAGATGGAGCAGCGCCACTACGAGGGCCTGCTGCGCTGAGCCCCGACCCGATCCCGCAACGCCGTCCGTATCGACAGTGAGGAACACACGATGACCCGCATGCTGCTCATGGGCCCTCCCGGTTCCGGCAAGGGCACCCAGGCCGCCCGGATCGCCGACAAGCTGGGGATCGTCCCGATCTCCACCGGTGACATCTTCCGCCACAACGTGAAGTCGATGACGCCGCTCGGCGTCGAGGCCAAGAAGTACATCGACAACGGCGACTTCGTCCCCGATGAGGTCACGAACCGCATGGTCGCGGACCGCATCGCCCAGGCCGACGCGGAGCACGGCTTCCTGCTGGACGGCTACCCGCGCACGAAGGGCCAGGTCGAGGCGCTGGACGCCATGCTCGCCGAGTCCGGCCAGTCGCTGTCCGCCGTCGTCGAGCTGGAGGTGCCCGACGAGGAGCTCGTGGAGCGTCTGCTCAAGCGTGCCGAGATCGAGGGCCGCGCGGACGACACCCAGGAGGTCATCGAGCACCGCCTGGACCTGTACCACCGCGAGACCGAGTCCGTCATCCAGGAGTACGTGGAGCGCGGCATCGTCGCCCGCGTGGACGGCACCGGGCAGATCGACGACGTCACCGAGCGCCTGCTGCAGGCCGTGTACTCCGTGCGCGCAGCCACGGGCTCCCTGCCCGTGATCCAGCCGGGCGCGGAGTCCTGACCCCGTGATCGGCCGCCGCTCGCTCGAGCTCAAGACCGCCCCCCAGCTGCAGGCCATGCAGCGCGCGGGGGTGGTCCTGTCCGAGGCCCTGGACGCCACGCTGACCGCGGCCGCGCCGGGCGTCACCACCGCGGAGCTGGACGCCGTGTTCGCGGGCGTCCTGGCCGAGCGCGGTGCGACCTCCAACTTCCTGGGCTACTACGACTTCCCGGCCTCGATCTGCACCTCGGTCAACGACGAGGTCGTGCACGGCATCCCCGGGGACCGGGTCCTGCAGACCGGCGACGTGCTGAAGGTCGACGGGGGCGCGATCGTGGACGGCTGGCACGCCGACTCGGCCCGCACGGTGATCCTGGGCTCCTCCGCGGCCGGCACCGCGGACCCGGCCGACGAGCGCCTCTCGGCGATCACGCGGGAGGCGCTCTGGGTCGGCATCGCGGCCTTCGCGTCCGCCACCCATGTCGGGGACATCGGGGACGCCATCGACGACTTCGTCTCGGCGCAGCCGGGCGAGGAGCTCGGCATCCTCGAGGAGTACGTGGGGCACGGCATCGGCTCGGCCATGCACCTGCCCCCGGACGTGTTCAACTACCGCACCGGCCACCGGGGCCCCAAGATCCGCCCCGGTCTGGCGCTCGCCATCGAGCCGATGCTGGTGCGTGGCTCCATCGACACGAAGGTGCTCGCGGACGACTGGACCGTGGTGACCCTCGACGGCGCCCGCGCCAGCCAGTGGGAGCACTCGGTCTGCCGGCACGACGGCGGTGTGTGGGTGCTCACCGCGCCCGACGGCGGCGCCTCCGAGCTCGCCCGGTTCGGCGTGGTCCCGGTCCCGCCGGGGGAGTGAGCGGCCCGAGCTGTCGGCCGTCCGTCCCGCCCGTCCGGCGGACCGGGCGGCCGTCGTCGTCTGTGCTGGTTCTCAGACCGAGAATGCGGTATCATCGAACGTTGTTCGTGTGCGCGCACTCGTGTGCGCCGGCGAGCAGACCCGTTCCCGCCCCGTCACCCGGCCCTCCGCGGCCGTGCCCGGGGCATGACGATTGTGGAGGACATGGCTAAGAAGGAAGGTGTCATCGAGGTCGAGGGCACGGTGTCGGAGGCATTGCCGAACGCGATGTTCCGGGTCCGTCTGCAGAACGAGCACGTCGTGCTCGCCACGATCTCCGGAAAGATGCGTCAGCACTACATCCGCATCCTCCCCGAGGATCGCGTCGTGGTGGAGCTTAGCCCGTACGACCTCAACCGGGGTCGGATCGTGTACCGATACAAGTAAGAACCCCCGTCCAAGCGAGCGCAGGAGGAAGAGCCGTGAAGGTTCAGCCGAGCGTGAAGCGGATTTGTGACAAGTGCCAGGTCGTGCGCCGTAAGGGCCGCGTGCTGGTGATCTGCTCGAACCCGCGCCACAAGCAGCGCCAGGGCTGATCGCCTCCCCGGGAGCCCGGGGAGCGACGCCGTCGCGTTGACCACACCACCCACCGGCCATCGGGCCGAACAGCAGGGACAGCGGTCCACCCCGTGAGGGGAGGGCCCCCACCTCCGGCCGCAGGGGCCGGAGACCGACGACGGCGGACGCCCGCCGCGGAGCACGCCGGATCTTCCCCGGCGCCGCGACGACGGGTCCGCGAGGCCCAGTGCCGCGTCGTGCGGGACGTCCCTGGTGCAGACCCCTGCTGCAGAAGAACAGGAGGACGGCCACATGGCTCGTCTTGCAGGCGTTGACATTCCGCGCGAGAAGCGCGTGATCATCGCACTCACGTACATCTACGGTGTGGGCAAGACCCGCGCTGAGGAGACCCTCGCCGCCACGGGCATCGACCCGAACATCCGCGTGAAGGACCTCTCCGACGAGCAGCTGGTGCAGCTGCGCGACCACATCGAGGGCAGCTACAAGGTGGAGGGCGACCTCCGCCGCGAGGTGGCCGCCGACATCCGTCGCAAGGTGGAGATCGGCTCCTACGAGGGCCTGCGCCACCGCCGCGGCCTGCCGGTGCGCGGCCAGCGCACGAAGACCAACGCCCGTACCCGCAAGGGCCCCAAGAAGACGGTCGCCGGCAAGAAGAAGTGATCCTGCACCGGCGGTGACCGCGTCCACGTCCGGACGCCCCGCCCGCAGCATCAGCACCAGCAGCTTTCCCGGAGGAGAATCACATGCCCCCCAAGACTCGCGCATCGGCTGCCCGCAAGCCGCGTCGCAAGGCCAACAAGAACATCACCGTGGGCCAGGCCCACATCAAGAGCACGTTCAACAACACCATCGTGTCCATCACGGACACCACGGGTGCCGTCATCTCCTGGGCCTCGTCCGGCGAGGTCGGCTTCAAGGGGTCGCGCAAGTCGACCCCGTACGCCGCGCAGATGGCCGCCGAGCAGGCCGCCAAGCGTGCGCAGGAGCACGGCATGAAGAAGGTGGACGTCTTCGTGAAGGGTCCGGGCTCGGGCCGCGAGACCGCCATCCGCTCCCTGCAGGCCGCCGGCCTCGAGGTGGGGTCCATCCAGGACGTCACCCCCATGGCCCACAACGGCGCTCGCCCGGCGAAGCGCCGCCGCGTCTGACCTGAGCGCTGTGTCCGCGTCCGCCCCGCCCGGGGCGGACGCGGACAGGTCTGCGGACCTGCCCCCACCCCGTCCTCGTTTCCACCCACCGCGTGCGTCATATGGCGGACGCTCGCCGAAAGGAAATGTCCGTGCTCATTGCACAGCGCCCCACGCTGACCGAAGAGGTCGTCTCCGACCGTCGTTCCCGGTTCGTCATCGAGCCCCTGGAGCCCGGCTTCGGCTACACCCTCGGCAACTCCCTGCGCCGCACTCTGCTCTCGTCGATCCCCGGTGCTGCCGTGACCAGCATCCGCGTGGACGGCGTGCTGCACGAGTTCAGCACCGTCAACGGAGTCAAGGAGGATGTCACCGAGATCATCCTCAACATCAAGAAGCTCTCCGTCTCCTCGGAGAACGACGAGCCCGTGGTGGCCTACCTGCGCAAGCAGGGGGCCGGCGTCGTCACCGCCGCGGACATCACCGCGCCGGCCGGCGTCGAGATCCACAACCCGGACCTGCACATCGCGACCCTGAACGCGAAGGGCAAGTTCGACATGGAGCTGACCATCGAGCGCGGTCGCGGCTACGTGACCGCCGCCCAGAACAAGTCCGCGGACGCGGAGATCGGCCGCATCCCGGTCGACTCCATCTACTCGCCGGTCCTCAAGGTGACCTTCAAGGTCGAGGCCACCCGTGTGGAGCAGCGCACCGACTTCGACCGTCTGATCCTGGACGTGGAGACCAAGGAGAACATGCTGCCGCGTGACGCGGTGGCCTCTGCCGGCTCCACCCTGGTCGAGCTGTTCGGCCTGGCCCGCTCGCTCAACGTCGAGGCCGAGGGCATCGACCTGGGTGACGAGCCCGAGGTCGTCGAGGGCTCCGCCGACCTGGCCCAGCCGATCGAGGAGCTCGAGCTCACCGTGCGCTCGTACAACTGCCTCAAGCGCGAGGGCATCCACACCGTGGGCGAGCTCGTGGGCCGTTCCGAGGCCGACCTGATGGACATCCGCAACTTCGGCGCGAAGTCCATCGACGAGGTCAAGGAGAAGCTCCAGGAGCTGGGCCTGTCCCTCAAGGACTCGCCGGCCGGCTACGACCCGCAGGCGCACGCGCGCCAGATGGACGACGACCCGTTCTCGGACTACTGAGCCGATTCCGCACCACCTGACATCTTCGACCCGACGCCGCAGCCGGCTGAAGGGTCCCACCCGAGGAGAAACACCATGCCTACCCCCACCAAGGGTCCGCGTCTGGGCGGCAGCCCGGCCCACGAGCGCATCATGCTGGCGAACATGTCCGCCCAGCTGTTCGAGCACAAGTCGATCACCACGACGCTCACCCGCGCCAAGCGCCTGCGCCCGTACGCCGAGCGCCTGATCACCTTCGCCAAGAAGGGCGATCTGCCGGCCCGCCGCAAGGTGCAGGGTCTCATCGCCGCCAAGAACCGCACCAACAAGGCGGTCGTGCACGAGCTGTTCACCGTGATCGGCCCCGCGATGGCCGAGCGCAACGGCGGCTACACCCGCATCACCAAGATCGGCAACCGCCAGGGCGACAACGCGCCCATGGCCGTGATCGAGCTGATCATGGACCCGATCTCCGGCAAGCAGGCCGTGGTGCGTGAGGCCGAGCAGGCCGCCGCATCCGCGCCGGCCGCCCCGGCCGAGTCCACCCCGGTGGAGGCCGTCGACCCGGCCGCCACCGAGGAGGTCACCGTGGCCGAGTCGCAGGAGACCGCCGCCGAGATCGACGGCGCCGTGCCCACCAACGAGGACGGCTCGGCTCCGGCCGAGGCCACCATCAAGGGCAACGCCAGCTCGAAGAAGTACCACGTCCCCGGCTCGCGCTGGTACGACCAGACCACCGCCGAGGTCTGGTTCTCCACCGTCGAGGAGGCCAAGGCCGCGGGCTTCGAGCCCGCCGGTGGCGAGGCCGCACAGAAGATGGCCTGACGCCATCGCGTGAGTCCGCGTCCGTCCCCGTGACGACGCCCCGGCGAGGGCCGTCCACCACTCGGTGGGCGGCCCTTCGCCGTCTCCCGCCCCGCCCCGACCCGCTTGAGGAGCAGCATGAGCGAGCAGCACCGCCCGGACGCCCCGCCGGCGCCCGGGGAACCCGCGTCCGTGCGGGTCCGCCTGGACCTGGCCTACGACGGCGGCGCCTTCCACGGCTGGGCCCGCCAGCCCGGTCTCGACTCGATCCAGGGCGCTCTGGAGGAGGGGCTCGGGCGGATCCTGCGCCGGCCCGTGCGCACGGTGGTCGCCGGCCGCACCGACGCGGGGGTGCACGCGCGCGGCCAGGTCGTCCACCTCGACCTGACCGAGACGGAGTGGGCGGGCCTGACCCGCGGCCGGCCCGGCCTGGAGCCGGCCACCTCCCTCACCCGCCGCCTCGGCGGGGTGCTCTCCGGGTGGGGCGGGGCCGTCGTCGTGCACGGGGCGCGGCGGGCTCCCGCGGGCTTCGACGCGCGGTTCAGCGCGCTGTGGCGCGAGTACGAGTATCGGATCGACGACGCACCCGCCGCGCGTGATCCGCGCACGCGGGGCTTCACCCACTGGCACGGCGCTGCCCTGGACGATCGCCTCATGGCCCTGGAGGCCGACGCCGTCCTCGGACTGCACGACTTCCTGTCCTTCTGCCGGCCCCGCGCGGGCGCCACGACCATCCGCGAGGTGAAGCACCTGGAGGTGCGACGCGATGTGGACGGCGTCGTGCGCGTCCGGATCCGGGCCGACGCGTTCTGCCACAACATGGTCCGGGCGATCGTCGGGGCGCTACTGCAGGTGGGGGAGGGGGCCCGCGAGCCCGGCTGGCTCGCGCACCGGGTGGCGAGGCCGGCCCGCGACTCCGAGGTGCGCCTCGCCCCGCCCGGGGGGCTGACGCTGCTCGCCGTCGGCTATCCCGACGAGGCGGCGGAGCTGCGCCGGCGCGCCGAGGGCACCCGGGCGAAGCGGACCCTGTGAGCCGGGGTCGCCCGCGGCGACGGCTTTTGGCTCCGAGGCCCGCGTTCGGTAGGATGGGTGGACGTTGCGCATGCCCGCACCCGGATGCGTCGTGCCGCGAGTGGCTCAGTTGCATGGCCTTCAGCTCGCGCCGCACCCCCGGGGCATCGGGCCCGGACGCCTTCCAGCCCTCACCTGGGGGACCGGCGCGCACGGAGAACTGACAGCGCGAGCGCGCCGGAATCACGACCCGGCGGGCAGGTGCTGTGGACCACCACCGACCCTGAAGGCAGACAACGTGCGTACGTACTCTCCCAAGCCTGGTGACGCCGACCGTCAGTGGCACATCATCGATGCCACCGACGTCGTCCTCGGCCGCCTGGCCTCCCACACCGCCACCCTCCTGCGCGGCAAGCACAAGCCGACGTTCGCCCCCCACATGGACATGGGCGACTACGTCATCATCGTGAACGCCGAGAAGGTCGCCCTCACCGGCGCCAAGCTCGAGAAGAAGCGCGCCTACCGCCACTCGGGCTACCCGGGCGGCCTGAAGTCGCAGTCCTACGCCGAGCTGCTCGAGACCAACCCGGTCCGCGCCGTGGAGAAGGCCGTCAAGGGCATGCTCCCGAAGAACTCGCTGGCCGCCCAGCAGCTCTCCAAGCTGAAGGTGTACAAGGGCGCCGAGCACCCGCACACCGCCCAGCAGCCCCAGACCTTCGAGATCGGCCAGGTCGCCCAGTGACCCCGGCGGGCCACTGACGCAGACCTTCCCTGAGGAGAACCATGAGCATCAACGAGAACGACGACGTGGAGCTGACGAGCTACACCTCTGAGTCCACCGCCGCCGCCGAGGCCCCCGTCGCCTCCGAGCGCCCGGCCCTGACCGTGCCCGGCTCCGCCGTCGGCCGCCGCAAGGAGGCCGTGGCCCGCGTGCGCCTCGTCCCCGGCTCCGGCCAGTGGACCATCAACGGCCGCGCCCTGGAGAACTACTTCCCGAACAAGCTGCACCAGCAGGAGGTCTCCGACCCCTTCACGCTGTTGGAGCTGACCGGCGCCTACGACGTGATCGCCCGCATCCACGGCGGCGGCCCCTCCGGCCAGGCCGGTGCGCTGCGCCTGGGCATCTCCCGCGCCCTCAACGAGATCGACCGCGAGCACAACCGCCCGGCGCTCAAGAAGGCCGGCTTCCTGACCCGCGACGCCCGCGTCATCGAGCGCAAGAAGGCCGGCCTCAAGAAGGCCCGCAAGGCCTCGCAGTTCTCGAAGCGCTGATCCTGCGCCGCACGGTGTCCCCACCGTGCCCCCGCCGACGCCCCGTCCCGCTCCTCACGAGCGGGGCGGGGCGTCCGCCGTCTCCGTGGGCCGGCGGCACCTGACCCAGGGGTAATATGAAGGCGCATGGCGACGACGCCATGACGGGCCGCTCGCCCGTCCGGTGCGCGGTCCGATCGAAGACACCCTCAGGAGCCGCCGTGGCCGAGAACACGAGTCCTACGCCCGACCCCCGCACCCGTGGCGAGCACGGCGCGGAGCACGCCGCGCAGGCCCCCTTCGCCGTGACCCGTGACTACGCCGCCGAGGTGGACGAGATCCGAGAGCTGGGCCGCAAGCTCGGCGGGGAGAAGAAGACCCCCACCCCGGACCCGCAGGCCTGGCGTGAGGGCTACCCGTACAAGACCAAGCTCAGCCGCAAGAGCTACGAGCGACGCAAGCGCGAGCTGCAGATCGAGCTGCTGAAGATGCAGCTCTGGGTCAAGGAGACCGGCCAGAAGGTCCTGATCATCTTCGAGGGCCGCGACGCCGCCGGCAAGGGCGGCGCCATCAAGCGCTTCAACGAGCACCTCAACCCCCGCGGCGCCCGGACCGTGGCCCTGGAGAAGCCCACGGAGGAGGAGGCCTCGCAGTGGTACTTCCAGCGTTACATCCAGCACCTCGAGTTCATGCGCGAGACCCCTGAGCTGGAGCGCATGCTCGTCAACTCCGGCGTGCACATCATCAAGTTCTGGTTCTCCGTGTCCCAGCGTGAGCAGCTCAATCGCTTCGCCGCGCGGGAGACCGACCCCGTGCGTCGCTGGAAGCTCTCGCCCACCGACCTGGCCTCCCTGGACAAGTGGGACGACTACACGAACGCGAAGGAGGCCATGTTCTTCTACACGCACACGGCCGACGCCCCGTGGACCGTCGTGAAGTCGAACGACAAGAAGCGCGCCCGCCTCGAGGCCATCCGCCATGTGCTGCACACGCTGCCCTACCCGGACAAGGACGAGCGCATCGTCCACCGCCCCGACCCGCAGATCTGCGGCCCGGCCAACGAGCTGGCCGAGTACGGCGAGGTCTCCGGCGGATCGTTCCCGCGCGTGCGCTGACCGGGCCGCGCACGACGGCGCCCCTCACCGTCCGGTGAGGGGCGCCGTCGTGGGGAGCGGGGGCGGGTTCAGCCGCGCTCCTCCTCCACGTACTCCGGGGTGACGTGTGCGTCGTCGAAGAGGTTGTCCGCCCCGAAGCCCTCCGAGACGTGGTACTCGCCCGAGGCCAGGGAGAGGCGGACGTCCTCGCGCAGGATCGGCAGCTTGGCGTAGAACGCGTCGCCGCAGCAGCTGGTGGCGGTGACGTCGCGGTGGCCGATGATGCGGGACGGCGGCAGCTCGTACTGCTGGCAGATGTAGGCGACGAGCGGCACCAGGCCGGCGTAGAGGCTCTGCGGCGGCGGGTTCAGCATGTACAGCCCCTCGCACTCGATGCCGAGCGCATACGCGTTGAACCCGAGCGCGTGGACGCCGAGCATGAACGTCTGTCCGCCCTCGAGCGCGTGCCGGGAGCCGTGGCGGCCCTCCATCGCGAAGCCGCCGCGGGAGACGGTGAAGTGCTGCCCGGTGTCGCCCCAGTCGTTCGCGGGGCTCATGTGCGCGTTCTGGACCACCTGCGCGATGCTCTCCGCCGCCTCCCGGGAGCCGTCCGTGACGTTCGGCGTGGTGGTGTGGTGGATCACCAGGTAGGAGGGGCGCTCGTTCAGGGTCTGCAGGTAGTAGTTGGGCTGCATGGCGCCCCACTGCGCGGTGGTGATGATGTCCGGGGCGGGCAGACGGGTGGCCTGCTCGTCGCCCTCCGAGCTCTGCTCGGCCTGCTCATCACGCCCGCAGCCGGCCACGCCGGCGGCGATCGCCAGGCCCGTGCCGCCCAGCACGCTGCGGCGCGTCCAGGAACGGGAGGGCGGGGGCG
>NZ_JASDCZ010000059.1:0-13757 GCF_030407635.1 Micrococcus sp. APC 4021 | reverse complement strand
CGGGCGGCCGTCGGGACGCCGGCGGCCGCCTGCTGGGCGCCGTCGCGCCCACCGCCGTGCTGATCGCGGCCATGTGGGTCGCGCAGGTCGTGCTGATCTTCCTCGGCCGGGTGATCATCCCCGGCGTGGGCCTGATCCCCCGACGCCTCGACGGCCTCGACGGGGTCCTGTTCTCCCCCGTGCTGCACGCCGGCTGGGCCCACCTGATCGGCAACACGACGGCGCTGCTCGTCCTCGGTCCGCTGGCCGCCCTGGTCTCGCGTCGGCCGGTGGCCCTGCTCGTCTGCGCCTGGCTGGGCTCGGGCCTGCTGACCTGGGTGATCGGCACCCCGGGCGTGCACATCGGCGCCTCCGGGATCGTGTACGTGCTGATCGCGTTCCTGATCGTCTACGGGATCGCGGTGCGGCGGATCGGGGCGGTCGTCGTCTCCGTGCTCGTCGCGCTCACGCACCTGGGCTCGAGCCTGATCGGCCTGCTGCCGGCACCCGGCATCTCGTGGACCGGCCACCTGGCCGGGGCCGTCGTCGGGGTGCTGCTGGGCCTGTGGTGGGGCCGCGCCGACCGTCAGGTGCCGAACCGGCGCTGACGGCTGCCGTAGTCGCGCAGGGCACGCAGGAAGTCGACCTTGCGGAACGCGGGCCACATGGCCTCGCAGAAGTAGAACTCCGAGTACGCGGACTGCCAGAGCAGGAACCCGGAGAGCCGCTGCTCCCCGGACGTGCGGATGACCAGGTCCGGGTCCGGCTGGCCGCGCGTGTAGAGCCGGTCCGCGATCTGCTCGACGGTGACGGACTCGGCCACCTCCGCCGCGCTGTGGCCCAGGGCGTGCTCGTCCCGCAGCAGCTCGCGCACGGCGTCGAGGATCTCCTGGCGGCCCCCGTAGCCCACGGCCACGTTCACGTGCACGCCGTCGTGGCCCTTGGTCTGCTCGGCGACCTCGGCGAGCCGTCGCGCCATGGGCTCGGGGAGCAGGTCCACCGCGCCGACCGGCTGCACGCAGACGGGGGCGCGGCCCTCGGCCGGCTGGGCGAGGCGCTCCGCCGTCGTCTGGATGATCTCCAGGAGCGGGGCGAGCTCCTCCGCCGGGCGCCGCAGGTTCTCGGTGGAGAGCATGTAGAGCGTGACCACGGGGATGCCGGCCTCGTCGCACCAGCCGATGAAGTCGAGGATGCGCTCGGCGCCGGCCTGGTGGCCCTGCTGCGTGGACGCCCCGAACGCGCGGGCCCAGCGACGGTTGCCGTCCACCAGCACGCCGATGTGCCGGGGCAGCCGCTCCGGGTCCAGGCCGCGCGTCAGCCGCCGCTCGTACAGGCGGTAGAAGGCCTCGGGTCGACCCACGGCGCGCTCCCCTCTCGGACGGTCCTGCGAGCCTCCAGGATACGCGCGCGGCACACAGCGACCATCCCGCACGGGCCCCGACCCGACCGGCGACAATGGACGCATGGACCCTGTGACACCCCTCCGCGACGCCGACGCCACCCGCCGCCTGCGCTGGCGCGTCGAGCGCGTCCGCGACCCCGACCATCCGCTGTACAAGCCCCGACTGCGCGGCTGGATCCACGCGGTCATGGCGCCGCTGACGCTCGCGGCCGGCATCGTGCTCATCGTGCTCGCGCCGACCGCAACGCTGCGGTGGGCCAGCGCGGTCTACGCCGTGACGGGCCTGCTGCTGTTCGCGGTCTCGGCGACGTACCACCTGGTGCAGTGGAACGAGGTGGTCTCCCGTGTCCTCAAGCGGCTGGACCACACGAACATCATGCTGGTCATCGCCGGCACCTACACGCCGCTCTCCCTGGCCCTGCTGCCTCCGGACCGGGCGCGTGTGCTGCTCACCCTGGTGTGGGTGGGGGCCGTGGCCGGCGTCGCGTTCCGGGTGCTGTGGACGGACGCGCCGCGCTGGCTCTACACGCCGGTGTACGTGGTGCTCGGGCTGGCGGCGCTGCTCTACCTGGGCGACTTCTTCGCCGCGGATGCGGCGGCGGGGTGGCTGATCGTGGCCGGTGGGATCGCGTACATCACGGGCGCGGTCTTCTACGCGCTGCAGGCCCCCACGATCCACCGCGAGTGGTTCGGCTTCCACGAGCTGTTCCACGCCTTCACGGTGGCCGGCTTCGTGTGCCACGCCGTCGCCATCTACCGGGCGGTGCTCGTCGTCGCCTGAGCGTGTCGGCGACGGGGGTCTGCGCCCCGCCGGGCAGCGCCGAGGCCCGCAGACGCGCCGCTACGGTCATGCCGTAGCGGCGCGTCTGCGGGCCTCAAGGGTTCGGGCGTGGAGTCTCCGGCGTCGAGTCTCGGGCGTGCACGGGCCCGACGACGGTCAGTCGCGTCCGGTGTCCGGGGCCTGGGGCTCCGGGGCCGGCTCCTGGAGGTACCCGGGGTACTTCTCCTGCAGGCGGCGCAGCCGGTCCTCGGAGTCCGCGTCCAGGTGCTCGCCGCCCGCGCGGACCTCGTCCGGCAGGTGCTGCTGATGGCGCTCCACGAGCATGGCCTCGGCCTCCGGGGAACGCTGCTGGACGCGGCGCACCGAGCGGACCATGACGCGGAGGACGATGATCGCCATGACCACCATGAGCGCGGTGAACAGGAACCCCTCGATGCCGGGGGTGACCTCCGCCTCCTCGAGCCCGGGGCGCAGCGTCGGCTCCGGGACGGCGGGCACCGGCGCGGGGCTCGCGGCCGCGAGCGCGGTGAGGACGAGGGGAAGGCCAGACAGGGGTGTCACGCCGCCCCACTCTACCGGCCCCGGCCGCTCGGCCCGAGCCGGGGCGGCTCAGCGCAGGCCGGCGAAGAGGTCGTGCTCCGGCAGCTCGGAGGGCACGCGCGAGTCGATCAGCGCGAAGTCCTCCCACGGCCAGGCGCGCCGCTGCAGGTCGTGGGGCGCGTCGAAGAACATGCCGTCGGGGTCGATCTGCGTGCGGTGCGCCCGCAGGGCGGCGTCGCGCTCGTCGAGGAAGCCGGTGACGTCCACCTGCGTGGTGACGTCGTGGTCTGCGGTGACCCACGGCGGGATGACCTCCGGGTCGGGCACGTCCTCCCCGGCTTCACGGCGGCGCAGCACCTCGCGCATCGCGTCCATCGCATCGAACATCATCAGGCGTCGGGCGAACGGCACGTCCTCGCCGTCGGCCTCGGCCACCGCGGCCATCGTGCGGAACTTCCGCGGGTTGAACCCGCAGTCGTAGTAGACCTTCGAGACCTCCCACGCGGGCCCGGCCTCGGGGTACTTGTCCGCGAGGCCGGCGGCCCGGTAGGCCTCCATCGTCACGGCGTGGGCCTGCAGGTGGTCCGGATGCGGGTAGCCGCCGACCTCGTCGTAGGAGATGAGCACGTGCGGGCGGAACCGGCGCACGAGCGAGATCAGCGGGGTCGCCGCATCCTGGAGCGGGACCTCGGCGAAGCAGTTCGCCGGGAGGGCGGGCAGCGGATCCCCCTCGGGCAGGCCCGAGTCGAGGAAGCCGAGCCAGGCGTGCCGGATGCCGAGGATGCCCGCGGCCTCGGCCATCTCCTCGCGGCGCACGGCCGCGATGTCCCGGTCCGCCCGGGTGGTGTCCCCGAACGACGGGTTGAGCAGGGTGCCGGCCTCGCCGCCGGTGCACGTGACGACCATGACCTCGGCCCCGGCCGCCGCGTAGGCGGCCATCGTGCCGGCCCCCTTCGAGGACTCGTCGTCCGGGTGGGCGTGCACCGCCATGAGACGCAGCCCGGTGGAGGGCGGCAGGGCGGTGCCTGCGGCGGGCTGGGCCTGGGGGGTCTGATCGGTCACGTGGATCGCACACTCCTGTCCGGATGGCGGGGCCGCCGCGGGGGCGGCGGCGTGAGGGGTCCAGGCCGACGTCGTCATCGGCCTCCGGCGGCGGGCAGCGGCTAGGGTGGAGGGGATGTCTCACCACGCCCCCGCGGTCCGCGCGCAGGACCCCACATTAGCCAACCGGTACGGCACGGACCACACGCGTCCGGGCCGTCGTCGGCTGTGGGCGGGCCTCGGCGGGCTCGGGCTGGTCGTGGCCGTGCTGCTGTCCGTGTGGATCGGCCTGAACATGTCCGTGGGCGCCATCGAGTACAAGGACGTCGGCTTCACCATCGAGGACGACGGCCACGCGACCGTCACCTTCCAGGCCTCCGTCCCGGAGGGCGTGCAGGCCGAGTGCGATGTGCTCGTCACCGACTCCCACGCCGCCCCCGTCGGCTTCCGCACCGTCCGCCTGGAGACCCTGCCGGCCGACCGGCGGGACTCCCCCTCGGACGCGCAGCAGCGCTACACCGTGGACGTGCGCACCGTGGTGCGGGGCGACTCCGGCGTCGTCGAGACCTGCCGCAAGGTCTGAACCCTCCCGGCCCGCTCCGCCCTCGGCGTAGCGGCCGCCTTTGGTGTGACGAACACCGCCCGGATAGACTCCTCGGAGCATTCCCGCCCCGCCGGTGAGTCAGGCAGGCGTCGCACGGAGCCCTCGGGGCACGCGCGTCCTCCTGATCGGCGGGGTCTTTCGCATGCGGGCGCGTCCGCCGGACGCGGATCGCGCGCCGGACCCGGTGTGCCGCGCCCCGGACTCCGCATCACCCGAGACAGAAAGGCGGAACAGAGCATGACCACCAGCCAGTCCGACGCCCCGTGGCTGACCCAGGAGGCGTACGATCGCCTCTCCAAGGAGCTCGAGCACATCTCCGGTCCCGGCCGTCAGGAGATCATCGAGCGCATCGAGGCCGCCCGCGATGAGGGCGACCTCAAGGAGAACGGCGGCTACCACGCCGCCCGCGAGGAGCAGTCGAAGAACGAGGGCCGCATCGCCGAGCTGAAGCACCTGCTCGAGACCGCCCGCGTGGGCGAGGCCGCCGAGAACGACGGCGCCGTGCACCCGGGCACCGTGGTGACCGCCGTCGTCGCCGGCGACGAGATGACGTTCCTCTTCGGCAACCGCGAGATCGCCGCGGACGACGAGTCGCTCGAGGTCTACTCCGAGCGCTCCCCGCTCGGCGAGGCCATCAACGGTGCCAAGAAGGGCGACAAGGTCTCCTACACCGCCCCGAACGGCAAGGACATCAAGGTCGAGGTCAAGGACGTCCAGCCCTACTCCGGCTGACCGACCCCGACTCCGACGACGGCCGCGGTCCCCTCGAGGGGCCGCGGCCGTCGTCCGTCCCGGGTCCCACCGCGCCCCCGTTGCTACTCTGGCCCCATGCTGACCGTCGAGAAGGCGCACCTGCTGCTCACCCGCGAGGACGGGCTCTCCGAGAGCCCCTCCCACCACCGCGTGGCCCTTGCGGCCGCCGCGCTGGCCGACCACCGCTCCGCCGGGATCGTGACCCTCGAGGACGTCCCCGTGGACCGGGCCCGCGTGCTCGTGACCGCGGCCGGCACCACCGGCGACCCCGTCCTGGACTCCTCCCTCGGACAGGTCGACGCCCTGGCCGGCCGACCGCTCGTGTCCACCGTGGCGGCCGGGAAGCCGGATCTGCGCAAGGCCGTCGTCGCCCATCTGACCGAGACCGGTCGCCTCACCGAGCGCAAGGCCTTCCTGGCCACCCGGCACGTCCCCCGCGGCACCGAGCGCGCCGAACTGCTCGCGCACCTGACCGCCGTGGTCCTGGACGAGGCCGAGCCCTCCGACGAGGACGTGCTCCTGCTCGGCGTGCTGCAGCACCTCAACCTGGCCCGACGCCTGCTGCCGGGCGTCCGCGAGCGCTACGACCGCCGCGAGATGGTCCGCCGCATCGAGACGCTGACGCGCGAGGACCTCCTGGTCCAGGCCGTGCGCCGCGCGGTGGGCGGGACCTGTGGCACCGTCACCGCGGCCGCCGCCGGCTCCGTGGCCTGAGCCGGCCCGGTCAGGGCAGCGGGGCCGGGCTGTAGCCGGCCGCGCGCAACGCCTCCAGCACCTGGGCGG
The DNA here is from genome assembly GCF_030407635.1 of Micrococcus sp. APC 4021. NCBI lineage: Bacteria > Bacillati > Actinomycetota > Actinomycetes > Micrococcales > Micrococcaceae > Micrococcus > Micrococcus sp. APC 4021. The sequence continues at coordinate 7,874 of NZ_JASDCZ010000059.1, read as the reverse complement.
AGTGCTCGGTGCCGCGGGTCTCCATGTCGATCGTGATGTGCACGCCGCCCATGGACAGGTCCGGGCCGACGCGGGTGTGGTCCACGCGCACCACGTTGGCGTCCGTGTCCGCGATGATCCGTGAGATCGTGGCCAGCTCGCCCGGGCGGTCCCGCAGCGGGATGCGCACGGTCATGTAGCGCCCCGCGGCCGACAGTCCGGCCTGGATGGACTTCAGCATGAGCATCGGGTCGATGTTCCCGCCGGAGAGGATCACGGCGGTGGTGCCGAGCTCGAAGCCCAGGTCCGCCGTGCGGCCCGCCAGCAGGGCGGCCACCCCGACGGCGCCCGCCGGCTCCACGACGAGCTTGGAGCGCTCGAGGAGGTGGACGAGGGCCGCGGCGATCTCGTCGTCCGTGACGGTCACGACGGCGTCCACCAGCTCGGCGGCGATCCGCAGCGGCAGGGCCCCGGGCCTGCCGACGGCGATGCCGTCCGCGATGGTGGACACGCTCTCCAGCACCTGGACGCGGCCCTCCTCGAGGGAGCCGGGGAACGCGGCGGCGGTGGCCGCCTGCACGCCGATGACGCGCACCGTGCGCCCCCGACGCCGGGCGGCCTCCTTGAGGGCCACGGCCGTGCCGGCGATGAGCCCCCCGCCGCCGATGCCCATGATCACGGTGTCCACGTCCGGCAGCACGTCGAGGATCTCGAGGCCGACGGTGCCCTGGCCCGCGATGACGGCCGGGTCGTCGAACGGCGGGATGAACACGGCACCGGTCTCCGTGGCCCACCGCTGCGCCTCGGCGAGGGACTCGTCCACGGTGGAGCCGTGCAGGACGACCTCGGCGCCGTGGTCCCGGGTGGCCTGCAGCTTGGGCAGGGCCACGCCGTGCGGCATGAAGATGCGGGCGCGGATGCCGAGCTTGGCGGCCGCGAGGGCGACGCCCTGGGCGTGGTTGCCGGCCGAGGCGGCCACGACGCCGCGGCCGCGCTCCTCCTCGCTCAGCTGCGCCATCCGCACGTAGGCGCCGCGGACCTTGAACGAGCCGGCCCGCTGCAGGTTCTCGCACTTCAGGTGCACGTCCGTGCCCACGGCACGGGAGAGCGCCCGGGAGTGCTGCAGCGGGGAGAGCTCGGCGATCCCGCGCAGCGTCTCGCGCGCCCGCTCGATCTCCCCGAGGGTGACGGGCAGCTCCGCCGGGGCCGGCGGGCCGCCGGCGGGCCGCACCCACCGGGGCGACGGCGTCGGGACGGTCCGGTCCGGGGTGTCCGTGGCCTGCGCCGCGCCCATCAGGCGTCGTCCCCGTGCCGGGTGCCCGCGTCGGCCTCGGAGGCGAGGGCGGCGTCGTCGTGCGCCGAGGGGCGGTACCGGTGGGAGCCGGCCGTCTCGTCCTCCGCGCCGCCCGGTTCGAGGGCGTGGCCCGTCCGCTCCGTGAGCTCCTCGGGGGTGTCGGCGGTGAGGGCGCGGACGAAGCTGTTCACGAAGGCCAGCACCGGCACGGCGAACACGGCGCCCGCCAGACCGAGGACGGTGGAGCCGGCGGCGACGGCCAGGAACACGGCCAGCGGGTGCAGCGCGACGGCCTTGCCCATCACGAGCGGCTGCAGGACGTTCGACTCGATCTGCTGCACGAGCAGCACCACGCCCAGCATGAGCAGCGCGTTGACCAGGCCGTTGGACATCAGTGCCAGGAGCACCGCCATCGCGCCGGTCAGGGTGGCGCCGATCATCGGGATGAACGAGGCCAGGAACACGAGCACGGCCAACGGGATGGCCAGCGGCACGCCCAGGATCAGGGCACCGATGCCGATGCCGACGGCGTCGATGAACGCCACGAAGATCTGGACCCGCACGTAGGAGCCGAGCGACTGCCAGCCCGAGCGGCCCGCGCGGCCCACGGTGGCCCGGTGCGCCTTCGGCACGAAGATCAGCAGGAAGCGCCAGATGCGGTCGCCGTCGTAGAGGAAGAAGATCAGGGAGAACAGGGCGATGAACAGGCCCGCACCGATGTTGACGGCCGTGGAGCCGAACGAGACGGCGCTGTTCATGAGCGTGGCGGAGTTGTCCCGCAGCGTCTGCCACAGGCCCTCCAGCCCGGCACCGGAACGGGGGATCTCCACGCCCACGCCGGCCAGCCAGGCGATCGCGTCGTCGACGGCCTGGCCCAGCTGGCCGCCCAGTTCGGCGAAGCCCTGGACGATCTGCTGACCGGCGAGCCCCATGAGGCCCACCACGACGACGACCAACAGCAGCACGCACAGCAGGGCGGCCGCGACGCCCGGCACCTTGATGCGCCGCATCGCCTGGAACACCGGGGCCAGCAGGGTGGCCAGCAGCGCGGCCACGAGGATCGGGATCACCACGAGGCTCACGAAGCCCAGCAGGTACACCACGACGCCGATGCCGATGACGACGGCCACCAGCCGCCAGGACCAGGCCGCGGCCACCGTCAGCCCGTAGGGCACGTCCTTGTCGATCTTGGTCTGGGCCGCCAGGGTCGAGCTCACGCGCGATCCTCCTCGTGTGGGTGGTCGGGGACATGGGGGGTCAGACCCCACTGGACGCTCCAGCGGGCGTGCGGGGCGAGCCGGTGCAGGCCCTCCCCCGAGTTCAGGGCGTCCGCGGGAGCGGTGAGCGGCTCCACCGCGAGCGCCGTGTCACGGCCGGGCAGCCGGTCCGTGACGAAGACGTGGGTGTAGGCGAACGCGTGGTCGGACCACAGGGTCACGGCGCGGCCGTCCGCGGCGAGCAGGGTCTGGCGGTGCCGGCCGTCGGCGTCCGGGGTCAGGCCGGTGAGGCACACGTCCAGGGCGGCCTCGCCCACGGCCCGGCCGCGGCGGAAGTCCAGCTCGGTGCCGTCCACCGGCAGGGTCTCCACGGGGATGAGGTCCTCCCCCGTGCGGATCCAGGCGTCCGCGGGCACGCGCAGGCTCAGCTCCGCCGTCGGGACGTCCCCGATGCGCAGGAACGGGTGGGAGCCGACCGCCACGGGCACGGTGGCGTCCGTGTGGTTCTGCACCTCGGCGGTGACGGTGAGGCCGCCGTCCGCCTCGAGCTCGTACGTGACGCGGTGGGTGAGCCGGAACGGCCAGCCGTGCTGGGGGTGGATCTCACCGCGCAGGGTCACCGCGTGGGCGGAGAACGTCTCGGTGACGAAGTGGGTGTTGCGCAGCAGGCCGTGGCTGGCGTGGCCGCGCGCGGGTTCGGTGACGTCCAGGCGCTGCTCGACGCCGTCCAGGATCCAGCGGGCGCCGGCGACGCGGTTCGGCCACGGGCTCATCTGGATGCCGTTGGCGGCGGGCGGGACCACGTCCTGGCCGTACGGCTCGGTCAGGTCCACGCCGCCCACGCGGTACCTGCGCAGGGCACCGGCCAGGCCGACGACGACGGCCTCCGCGGACCCGCGGTGCAGGCGGTGCTGGGTGCCGGTGGCGTCCGGAGCCCCGAAGGCGGGCAGGTCGCTGGTCTCGGTCACGGGACCTCCTGAGTGGCGGCGAGGGACCCCCTCAATCTACGCCCTCGCGGACGCAGACCGCCCCGGCCCTGTGCAGGACCGGGGCGGCGGTGCGGGTCTCCGTGCGGGGACGGGGCGCCGGTCAGTCGTTGCCGCGCAGGATGGCGACGATGCGCAGGATCTCGATGTACAGCCAGATCAGGGTCACGGTCAGGCCGAAGGCCACGGACCAGGAGTACTTCTGCGGGGCGCCGTTCTTCACGCCCACGGCGGCCATCTCGAAGTCCATCGTCAGCGAGTACGCGGCGAGCAGCACGGCGATCGCGCCGATGATCAGGCCCAGGCCGCCCTCACGCATGTTGCCGATGCCGGTCCAGGTGAGGACCAGGTTGACGAGCATGAAGACGAGGTAGCCGATCATGGCGCCCATGACGATCTTCGTCATGCGCGGGGTCGGGCGGAACTTGCCCGAGGTGTAGAGCGCCAGCATCACCGCGAACACGGAGAAGGTGCCGAGCACGGCCTGCACCACGATGCCCGGGTAGGCGCCCTCGAAGAACGCCGAGATGCCGCCCAGGAACAGGCCCTGCGCCACGGCGTAGGCCATGATCAGCACGGGCGAGGGCTCGCGCTTGAACGCGTTGACCAGGCCCAGCACGAGGCCGGCGATCGCGCCGATAATCATCAGGCCCGGCGAGAACCAGCCCACGGCGCCCGCCACCACGACGAGCACGAGCATCAGGCCGGTCTTGCCGACGACGTCGTTGAAGGTCATCCGGCCGGTCTGCTCCGGGCCGGCGGAGGGCGCGCGGAAGGCGTCCTCCATGGACTGCTGGTGCGCGTACTGCTGGGCCGCCTGGCCGGCGCCGAACGCCTGGGCCTGGCCGTACGGGCTCTGCTGCTGGCCGTACGGGGACTGCGCGGACTGCTGCCCGCCCTGGTACCAACCGGGCTGCGCCTGTCCGCCGCCCTGCATCTGCTGCTGGAAGTTCTGAGAGTTCATGACCGGATTCGCCACGGCTCACTCCTTCGGGTCGAGTCGGCCCGGTCGCACGCCGCCGCAGTGAGCCGCGTTCGTGCCCCGGGGTTCAGCACGATCCTATCGGGAGGTCTGTGTCCGCGCGCGGGGTCGGAGCGTGGATCCGCGCCGGTTCACGGGCTGTTCACGGTGGGCGCAGAAGCGAGGCGCGCGGGGAGACGCGTGGTGCCCCCGGCGGGACTCGAACCCGCAACACGCCGATTTTAAGTCGGCCGCCTCTGCCAGTTGGGCCACGGGGGCGTGGCGGGCCCGTGGACGCGGGCCCGGGTGCGGACGACGCCGGCCCCGCCCGATGCGCTCGGACGGGGCCGGCGGCCCGCTGGCTGCGGGATCAGCCCTTCGAGGACTCGAGGGCCCGCTGCCGCTCGAAGCGGCCGGGCTCGAGCTCGACGCCCGCGGCGCGGCGGAACGGGTTGAACGGGGTGTCCAGGCCCGCCACCGAGGTGGAGTCACGGCCGAACAGGGTCTCGGCGACCCAGCCGGACAGGATGCGGAACTTCCGCTCCAGGGTGGGCATCGCGTAGCCGTGGTAGCCGCGGTGGGCCAGGAACGCCGGGATGCCGGCGATCTTGGTGCCCAGCGGGTTGCCCACGCCGCGGCCGAAGCCCAGCCCCGCCACGGTGCCCAGGGACTTGTGCACGTACTCCTGCACCTCGCCCTCGCCGTGGCGCACGGCCATGTAGTTGGCGGCCAGACGCTTGGCCTGACGGATGGCGTGCTGGGCGTTCGGGACGCAGAAGCCGCCCGGGCCGGCCCCGGTCAGGTCCGGCACGGCGGAGACGTCGCCGCAGGCCCACGCACCCTCGAGCGCGCCGGCCTCGCCGTCCTTGATCTGCAGGGTGGGGGTGGCCTCCACGCGGCCGCGGTCGTCCACCGGGAAGTCGGTGCTCTTGACCACGGAGTTGGCCACCACGCCGGCGCACCACACGAGGGTGTCCGCCGCGAAGGTCTCCGCCTCCTCCTTGGAGGGCATGGCCACGAGCTTCATGACGCCGTCCGTGGCGTCGCCCAGCGAGGTGTTCAGCAGGACCTCGACGCCGCGGGACTTCAGATGCTCCACCACGCCCTGGGCCTGCTCCTCGGAGACCTCGGGCATGATGCGGCCCATGGCCTCGACGAGGACGATCCGGATCTCCGACTGGGAGAGGCGCTCGTTGCGCTCCACGGCGTTGCGGATGAGGTTCTCCATCTCCGCGATGGCCTCGATCCCGGCGAAGCCGCCGCCCACCACCACGAAGGTCAGGGCACGCTTGCGCTCCTCGGCGTCCGTCATCAGGGAACCGGCGTCCAGGCGCTCCAGGATCTGGTTGCGCAGCTGGACGGCCTCCTCGACCGAGCGCAGACCGATGCCCTGCTCGCCCAGACCCGGGATCGGGAACACGCGGGTCACGGCGCCCGCGGTCATCACGATGTCCTGGTACGGGATCTCGAACTCGTCGCCGCCCTCGCCGCGCACCACGGCGGTGCGGCCGGCGTGGTCCACGGACACGACGGCGCCGCGGACGACCTCGGCGTCCTTGAGGTGCGTCTGCAGGTCCACGTTCACGTGGCGGCCCTCGATGTGGCCGCCCACGACCTCGGGCAGGAACGGGTAGTACGTCATGTACGGGCGGGGGTCGACGACGGTCACGACGCCGCCGCGCTCGGCGACCTTCTTCTGCAGCTCGCGGGCGACATGGAACCCGGCGTAGCCGCCGCCGACGATCAGCAGGCGCGGCTTGGGAGACAGTTCAGGAGTGAGAGACATACCGCCAGTCTACGCACGCACGGGCCCGGCCCCTCCACTCTCCGCCGTCGTGGTCAGGACCGCAGCGAGAGCACGATCCCGTCCAGGATGTCGTGCTCGCTCGCCCAGGCCTCGGTGACGCCCGCGACCTCGGCCACCCGCTCCAGGACGGTGCTCCACAGCAGCGCGCCCGCGCCGATCACGTCCACCCGTCCCGGGTGCATGAACCCCCGCTCGGAGCGCTCGGCCCGGGTCGCGGCCACGAGGCCCTCCGCCGCCGCGCGGAACTCCGCGATCGGCAGACGCGCGCCGTGGATGGCCTCGGGCTCGTACGTGCTGAGCCCGAGGGCCTCGGCGGTCACGGTGGTCACCGAGCCGGCCACGCCGACCACGCGGGCCACGCGTTCCAGCGGCAGGCGGGCGGCGGCGTCGTCGAGGAGGCGGCGGGCGTCCGCGCGGGCCGCGGCGACCTCGTCCGACGTCGGGGGGTCGGAGCGCAGATGACGCTCGGTGAACCGCACGCAGCCCATGTCCAGGCTGACCGCGCCCACGACCTCGCCCGCGGGCGTGCCGACGACCAGCTCGGTGGAGCCGCCGCCGAGGTCCACGACGAGCACGAGGTCCTCCGGGCCCAGGTCCGCGGTCTCGACGGCGGAGACGGCGCCCGCGAAGGACAGGGCGGCCTCCTCGGCGCCCGAGACGACCTCCGGCTCGACGCCGAGCCGCTCCCGGACGCCGTCGACGAACGCGGCCCGGTTGGAGACGTCCCGGCTGGCGGAGGTGGCCACGAACCGGACCCGGCCGGCGTGGTGGCGCTGGACCAGGCGGGCGTACTCGTCCACCGCCGCGAAGGTGCGCTCCAGCGCGGCGTCGGAGAACGCGCCGGTGGCGTCCACGCCCTCGCCCAGGCGCACCACGCGCATCTCGCGCACGACGTCGGCCAGCGGCGCCGTCGGGTCGGCCCCGGCGCCGGTGGTCTCGTCCGTCCCGGCCGGCCGGGAGATCAGCAGGCGGATGGAGTTCGTGCCGCAGTCCACGCCGGCCACCGTCACCTCCTTCAGCGCGGCGACGCGCTCGAGGTGCTTCACGTGCCGGGAGAGGTCCTTCGTGGGCACCGCCGCGGCCTCGTCCCACGCGCCCTCGCACGCGCAGACCTCGGGCGTCCACCACGGGGCCACCAGGGCGATCGCCTCGTCCCCGAGCGGGTTCACCCCCGGCCCGGCCGCGAGCGCGTGGCCCACGAGGGCGTGCAGGCACTTCACGCGCTCGGGCATGCCGCCGGCCGAGACCCCGGCGATCTCCGGGACGGGCCCCGTGCCGGCCTCGGCCCCGACCCGGTCCCGCTCGGCGATGTAGGCCTCGTGCGCCGCGCGGTGCGCGGCCGCGAGCGCGGGGTCCTGGGCGAGGCGGTCGTTCATGCGCGCCATCTCCCCGTCCGCCTCCACGCGCGAGACCGCCGCCGTCAGCACGGGGTGCGTCAGGTAGAAGGTCGTGGGGAACGGGATGCCGTTGGAGAGGCGCGGCGCGGTGGTGGCCACGAGGGGGTTGCCGCACACGCAGCGGGCGCCGATCTCCACGACGTCCCGGACCGGGCGGCCGAGCTGGCGGGACAGGGTGTCCAGGTCCTTCTCGGTGACGGTGCGGTCCTGGGCGGGGCGGGGGCTGACGGTCA
>NZ_JASDCZ010000058.1:0-14121 GCF_030407635.1 Micrococcus sp. APC 4021 | reverse complement strand
CCGCGGCGCGCCACGCCTCGAGGCCGCCGTCCAGGAGCATGGAGTCCCGCAGCCCCGCGTGGCGCAGCAGCCACCAGGCGCGCGCGGCGGACAGGCCGTGGTCGTCGTCGTAGACCACGATGGTGTCGCCCTCGTCGATCCCCCACATCCGCACGGTCTCCGCGAACTGGCGCGCGTCCGGCAGGGGGTGACGCCCCGCCGCCGGGCCGGCGTGGCCGGCGAGCTGGCTGGGCAGGGAGACGTAGACGGCGCCCGGCAGGTGGCCCTGGAGATAGGCGGCGTGGTCGGGCCCGCCCGCCGTGGCCCGGAACCGGACGTCGAGCAGGATCACCCGGTTCGGGCGGCATCGTCCCGGCTGGGCGTAGGCCGGGCCCTCGGGCACCGGCGGCAGGTCCTCGACGGGGGCCAGGCCGAGCCAGCCGGCCAGCACGTCCACCGTCACCAGGGTGGGCGGCACGGCAGCCTCGGGATCGACGCCGTCGGCGTCCGCGTCGGGGTCGCCGCCGGCGTCATGGGGCGAGGACGGGGCCGCCGTGGGCGCCGGGACGACGCGGCCCTGCCCCTCGTCGACGACGATCAGCGGGTCGGGTCGATCGGGGGCGGCGCCGTCGCGGTCCGGGACAGGGGATGGGTCCGGGGTCTCGCTGTGCACCCGGACACCCTACTCCACGCCCCCTTCGGCGTCGCTGATAACCTGGAGGATGGCCCGCGCGGACCTGTTCCGGACCGCGCGGAGGAGGCGGCAGCCGCCGCAGAAGGAGTCGTGAGCACCGTGAGCGCCCCCGAGCCCAGCCCCCGTGCCGCCCGTCCCCGGGCGACCCGGCAGAAGGCCGCCGTCGACCGAGCCCTGGACCGCATCCCGGACTTCGTGAGCGCGCAGGAGCTCCATGCCCGCCTCCAGGACCAGGGCGAACGCGTCTCCCTGGCCACCGTGTACCGGACCCTGCAGCAGCAGCTCGACGACGGGCGCGTGGACATGCTCCGCCGCGACGACGGCGAGTCCGTGTACCGCCGGTGCGAGGACGAGGGCCACCATCACCACCTGGTGTGCCGGATCTGCTGGACCACCGTCGAGGTCACCGCCCCCCACGTCGAGGCATGGGCCACCGCCGTCGCCGCGGAGCACGGCTTCACGGACGCGGACCACACGGTGGAGATCACCGGTGTGTGCGCCCGCTGCCGGGCCGAGGGGCGCACCCGCGCGGCCTGACCCCGGGCCGGGCCCCGGTCAGTGGCGGATGCCGCCCGCGGGGTCGTCCAGGAAGTCCGCCGCGTCCTCGACCGCCGTGGAGGGCCCGTGCAGGGCGCCCCGGCCGTACGCGATGTCCAGGTTCTCGACCGTGAGCACGTCCCGCGGCGGGCCGGAGGCCACGACTCGCCCGCCCATCAGGACCACGTGGTCCGCCTCCGCGGCCTCGTCGAGATCGTGGGTCGTGTAGACCACGGAGACCCCGCGCGTCGGCTCCTCGTGGAGGAGGTCGTCGATCGCCCGGGCGGAGACGATGTCGAGGCCCGTCATCGGTTCGTCGAGCAGCAGCACGTCGTGGTCCTGGGCGAGGCCCTGGGCCACGTAGGCGCGCTGGCGCTGGCCTCCGGAGAGCTGGTCGAGGTGCCGCCGCGCCAGGTCCGCGACCTGCATGCGCTCCATGGCGGCCCGCACGATGTCCCGGTCCTCCCTCCGGAACCGGCGGAACCACCCCAGCGTGGGGTACCGGCCCATCCCGACGACGTCACGCACCGTCACCGGCACGCCCTGGGGCACGCCGATGGACTGCATCACGAAGGAGGTGCGCTGCGAGCGCCGCCGCGGGTCCTCACCGAGCACCTCCAGCGCACCGGAGGCCGGGTCGCTCAGGCCCGCCAGAGCGGTCAGCAGCGTGGACTTGCCGGAGCCGTTGGGCCCGATCACCGCGATCAGCCGCCGGGCCGGCAGGGTGAAGTCGGAGGGTCGGACGGCCACGTGCGAGCCATGGCGCAGTTCGAGCGCCCGGGCGACCGCGAGGGGAGGCGGGGCCGCCGCGGAGTCCGCGGGGAAGGACGCGCTCATCGGGCGGCCTCCGCTCCGGGCAGGGCCACGACCGGCACCTCCTGCTCACGCTGCGCGCGCGAGCGCACGTGCCGGCCCAGGAGCGCCAGCACGGCGGCGCGGACGGCGAGCACGACGAAGAACAGCAGGATCGGCATGAGCGCCATGGTGGCCGAACCCGCCGTGCCCAGCCGGTAGCTGAGGGTGAGCCCGGTGACGACGCACGCCGCGCCGATACCGACGGAGACGAGCATCATCTGGGGGACGCTGCGCGTCAGCAGCGCCGCCGTCGCGGGCGGTCCCACGAGGAGGCCGAACACGAGCACGGTGCCCACCGCCTGGAACGAACCGATCACGGCCGCGCCGATCATCACCAGCAGCAGCGTGTGCGTCAGCCCCGGTCGCATGCCCAGCGAGCGCGCCTTGACCTCGGAGAAGCTCAGCGCCAGCAGGGGCCGGTAGAGCAGCAGGGCCAGGGCGATCACCACGACGGCGATGACCGCCTGGGTCACGATGCCGTCCACGCTGACCCCCAGCACATCGCCGAACAGGATCGACGTGAGCGAACCCGTGTAGGAGTCCGACTTGGAGATGATCACCACGCCCAGGGCCATCATCCCCACGAAGAGCAGGCCGATGGCGGTGTCCTCCTTGAGGGTGGTGGCCCGGTGCACCAGCGAGATGCCCGCCATCATGACGACGGCGGCCACCGCGGCACCAAGGTGGGGGCTGCCGCCGGTGACGACCGCCAGGGCGATGCCCGGCAGGACACCGTGCACGAACGCGTCCCCGAAGAAGCTCATCCCGCGCAGCACCAGCCACGTGCCCACGACCGAGCACATCACCACCGCGATGAGACCGCCGACGAGGGCGCGCTGCTGGAATCCCATCTGGAAGGGCTCGAGCAGCCAGTCCATCCTCAGCCCTCCAGCGCGTCGGCGAGGGTGCGGGCGTTGACGAGCATGGCCTCGGCGTAGTCCGCCTCCGGGGTGTCCTTCGGGCCGACGCCGCCCTCGTAGACCTCGATGACCGGCAGGTCGCCGGCTTCCTTGGCCACGGTGTCCACGAGGCTGTTGCGTGCGCCCACGGATGTGATCACGGCGTCCGCGCCGCCGTCACGGATGGACCGGGCGAGCTCGGCGAGCTCCTGGGAGGAGGGCTCTCCGTCGGTGGAGCCGCCCGGGACGACGACGCCGGACACGGTGAAGTCGTAGGCCTCGCTGAAGTAGCCGTAGGCGTCGTGGTCCGTGACCAGCGTGCGGCGGTCCTCCGGGATCCCGGCGAGGATCTCCCTGACCTGCGTGTCCGTCTGCTCGAGCTCCCCGCGCACGGTCGCGCCGCACTCGGCGAACTTCTCATCGCCCCGCTCCTGGGCGAGCGTGTCGCCCATCAGCTCGGCGGCCTTGGCCATGCGGGCGACGTCCATCCAGACGTGCGGATCCTCGGACCCGTGGTCATGGCCCTCGTGGCCCGCCCCCTCCTCAGCGTGGTCATGGCCGCCGAAGGGCAGCGGGTCCAGCTGGGGCGCCACCTCGACGACGGTCGCGCCGTCCGCCTCGGCGTTGGCGAGGGCGGACTCCATGCCGCCCTCGAGGCCGAGGCCGTTGGAGAACACGAGGCCGGAGGAGACCATGTCCTTCACCTGCGCGGACGAGGCGGAGAAGTCGTGCGGGTCGTCGCCGGGGCCCATCACCGTGGCGCTGCGGGCGTCGGCGCACGCCACCACGCGGTCGAGCACGGAGCCGAGCTGCGTCGTCGTGGCGACGGCCACGGGCTCGCCCGCGGCCGAGCCGGACCCGGCGTCCGCAGAGGCGCCCGCGGCCTGCGCACCCGAGGAGTCGCCGCTGGTCCCGCCGCACGCGGCGAGGCTCAGGGTGAGCGCGGCAAGGGCCCCGGTCAGGGCGGGCAGACGACGGCGGAGCATGGGGCGACCTCGTTCGTGTCGGGGACGGTGCATGAAATCGATTCTCAACAGTAGCACCGTCCGGCCCGCGCGACGCTCACGCGGGCCGGAACCGACGTGGCGACTGCGTCACGTCGTTGATCTCCCCGACGAGCTCCTCGAGCACGTCCTCGAGGAAGAGGATGCCCGCGGTCTCACCCTCGGGCGTGATGACCCGGGCGAGGTGGGAGCCCGTGCGCTGCATGAGCGCGAGTGCGTCCTCGACCTCGTCCTCGAGCCGCACGTTGGCCAGCGAGCGCACGCGCGTGAGCGGGATCGGCTCGTCGTGTCCCGACGGGCCCACGGTGAGGACGTCCTTCAGGTGCAGGTAGCCGGTGTAGCCGCCGTCGGGGTCCTCGACCACGAACCGGGAGAAGCCCACGCGGCCCACGGTCCACTCGAAGTCGTGCGGCGTGATCCCCTCGGGGACGGTGACGACCCGCTCGAGCGGCACCATCACGTCCCCGGCCCGGTGGTCCGAGAACTCGAGGGCCGAGTGCAGCACGCCGGACTCGTCCTCCAGGGTGCCCGAGCGGGTGGACTCGGCCACGATCGACTGCACCTCCTCGAGCGTGTAGGAGGAGGCCACCTCGTCCTTCGGCTCGATGCGCAGGGCGTGCAGCACGAGGTTGGCCGTCCAGTTCAGCGCGGCCACGACGGGATGCAGCAGCTTCGAGAGCCACACGAGCGGCTGGGCCAGCAGCATCACGGCGCGGTCCGCGAACGAGACGGCGGCGTTCTTGGGCACCATCTCGCCCAGGGTCACGTGCAGGAAGGTGACCACCAGCAGCGCGAGCACGAAGGCGGTCACGTCCGCCGCCGCGGACGGGACCCCGAGGGCGGCCATCGGGACGACGAGCAGGTGGTGCAGCGCCGGCTCGGACACGTTGAGGATGAGCAGGGAGCACACCGTGATGCCGAGCTGGCAGACGGCCAGCATCTGGGAGACGTGCTCCATCGCGTAGAGCGCCACCTGGGCCTGGCGGGAGCCGGCCTCGGCCCGCGGCTCGATCTGCGCCCGGCGGGCGCCCATGACGGCGAACTCGCCCGCCACGAAGAAGGCGTTGGCGGCCAACAGGACCACCAGCCACAGCAGTCCGACGACGTCCCCGTTCATGCGCGCGTCTCCTCGTCCTCAGCGGCCGGGTCGAAGCGCACGCGCTCGATGCGGCGGCCGTCCATCCGCTCGACCGTCAGGGTGCCGCCGTCCACGTCCACCACGTCCCCGACCTCCGCCAGGCGCCCCAGTCGGGCCAGGATGTACCCGCCGACGGTCTCGTAGGCCCCGTCCTCCGGCACCACGAGGGCCGGGATCTGGGTCCGCACCTCGTCGGGCCGCAGCTCCGCCGGGAAGTACCAGCGGCCGGAGGCCGTCTGGAGGACCCCCGGGGTGACGCGGTCGTGCTCGTCCGCGACCTCGCCGACGATCTCCTCCACCACGTCCTCGAGCGTGACCACCCCTGCGGTGCCCCCGTACTCGTCCACGACGACGGCCATCTGCAGGTTCGCGTCGCGCAGCTCGGCCAGCAGCTGGTCCAGGTGCACGGTCTCCGGCACGCGGATGACCTCCGTCATCAGTGCACCGGCCTCGAGGTCGGCGCGGCGCTCCCGCGGCACGGCCACGACCTTCTTCACGTGCACCACGCCGCGGATGTCGTCCGAGGAGTCGCCGATCACGGGGAACCGCGAGTAGCCGGTGCTGCGGGCCAGGTCCAGGACCTCGGGCAGAGCCTGGTCCTCCCTCACCGTCTCCACGCGGATGCGCGGGGTCATCACGTCCGCGGCGGTGCGGTCCGCGAAGCGCAGCGTCCGGTCCAGGAACGTGGCGGTCTGCGCGTCGAGCGTGCCCAGCTGGGCCGAGCGGCGGACCAGCGAGGAGAGCTCCTCGGGGCTGCGGGCGCCGGAGATCTCCTCCTTGGCCTCGATGCCCACGCGGGCCAGCACGCCGTTGGAGAACCCGTTCAGGACCAGGATCGCCGGCTTGAACACGGTGCTGAACACGAGCTGGGGACGGGCGAGTGCGCGGCCGATCGCCATGGGCTCGGCGATGGACATGTTCTTGGGGATCAGCTCGCCGAGAAGCATCGAGAGCAGGGTCGCCACGACCATCGCGACGACGAGCGAGACGGTGCCCACCACGCCGGCCGGCAGCCCCACCTGGAGCAGCAGCGGGTCGATGAGCCGGCTGATCGCCGGGTCCATCACGTAGCCGGTGAGCAGTGTGGTCAGAGTGATGCCCAGCTGGCACGCGGAGAGCTGGGTCGAGAGCGACTTGAGGCAGCGCAGCAGGGGCTCGGCGCCGCGGTCACCCGCGTCCACCATGCGCTGCACGGTGGGCACGTCGATCGCGATCATGGCGAACTCGACGGCCACGAAGAACCCGGTGCCCACGATCAGGGCCAGGCCGAGGATCAGCAGGAGCCACTCCACCCGACCTCACCCCCTCGACGGCGGGCCGGGCGGCGGTGCGGGGCACCGGGACTGGAAGGCTCCGATCCGGCCGCGTCCGCGTGGGCGGACGAGCGGTCTGGCACACAGGTGTCAGGGTGATCCATAGTCCGCCCAGTATAGGGGCGTCAGGCCCCGGCGGAACGAGCAGGGGCATGCGGCCGCCTCACCACGACGAGGCGACCGGCCGGCCCTCCTCGTAGCCCGCCGCGGACTGCAGGCCGACGACGGCGCGCTCACGGAACTCCGCCAGGTCGTGGGCGCCGGCGTAGGTCAGCGACGAGCGCACACCGGACGTGATGGTGTCCAGCAGGTCCTCCACCGAGGGGCGGCGCGGGTCCACGTACATGCGCGAGGAGGAGATGCCCTCCTCGAACATCGCCTTGCGGGCCTTGGTGAAGGCGTCCTCGTGGCGGGTGCGGTGCTGGACCGCGCGGGCCGAGGCCATGCCGAAGCTCTCCTTGTACCGCCGACCGTCCGGACCGTGCACGAGGTCGCCCGGAGACTCGAGCGTCCCCGCGAACCACGAGCCGATCATCACCGAGCTGGCTCCGGCGGCCAGCGCGAGCGCCACGTCCCGCGGGTGCTTCACCCCGCCGTCCGCCCACACGCGTGCCCCGAGCTCGCGGGCCGCGGCGGCGCACTCCAGGACCGCCGAGAACTGGGGCCGGCCCACCGCGGTCTGCATGCGCGTGGTGCACATCGCGCCCGGTCCCACGCCCACCTTGACGATGTCCGCGCCGGCCGCGACCAGGTCCCGGACGCCGTCGCCGGAGACGACGTTGCCGGCCACCACGGGCACGCCGGGGTCGAGGGCCCGCACGGCGGCGAGCGCGTCCAGCATGGTCCGCTGATGACCGTGCGCGGTGTCCACGACGAGCACGTCGACGCCGGCCTCGACCAGGGCGGCGGCCTTCTCCCCCACCGCCCCGTTGATGCCGACGGCGGCGCCGACCCGGAGCCGTCCGCCGTCGTCGAGACCGGGCGTGAACAGGGACGAGCGCAGCAGGCCCGCCGCGGTGACGACCCCGCGCAGCACGGGGGCGACGGTGCCCTCCGCCGGGTCCACGACGGGGGCCATCTCCTGGCGCGCGGCGTGCAGCCGCTCGAAGGCCGCCCGCAGCGCGTCCTTGTCCGGGTCCCCGTCCGTGCCGCCGAGCTCGGCGAGCGTGAGGGTGACCGCCGGCGGGTGCATGACGGAGGCGGCCGAGGCGAAGCGGTCCACGCCCTCGCAGTCCTGGGGGCGGACCACGCCGAGCAGCCCGCCGTGCGCGTCCACCACGCAGACGGCCCCGTGGTTGCGGCGGTCCACGAGGTGGAGCAGGTCCAGCACCGTGTCCTGCGGCCCGACGGTCAGGGCGGTGTCCGCCACGGGGTGGGCCGCCTTCACCCGACGCACGACGTCCCGGATGACGTCCGCCGGGATGTCCTGCGGCAGGATCCCGAGACCGCCGCGCCGGGCCATGGTCTCGACCATCCGGCGCCCGGTGACGGCGGTCATGTTGGCGGAGACCAGGGGGATGGTGGCGCCCGTGCCGTCATCCGGGGCGATGTCCACGTCCATGCGACTGGCGACGTCCGAGTGCGAGGGCACGAGGAAGACGTCGTTGTACGTCAGGTCGACGGCCGGGTCGGTGAGGAAGCGCATGGCGTCAGTCTCCCAGACGCGGCGGACGCCGAGAGGCCCCCGCGCGTCCGCCGGGAGCGGAGTCGAGCCGAGGCCGCGACATTCCGACCGGGGGCGTCGAAGAACTATGATGTCTCGAGGCGTTCCCGGCCTCACGCGCGCCGCGCGGGTGGCCCGGCGCAGCACATCGCATCCCAAGGCTCAGGAAGAGGCGTTACACAGTGCCAGAACTCACGTCGGACCGGCTCGCACAGGAGTTCCCGGGGAACGAACGGCTCGTGGCCGAGATCTACCGGAAGTACCGCGAGGACTCCGGTTCCGTGGACCGGCAGTGGGCACAGATCTTCGCCCGTCTCGAGGCCAGCGCCCCCGCCGAGGCCGAGCCGAAGGCCTCCACCCAGGCCGAGCCGAAGGCCTCCGCCAAGGTGACCGAGCCGACGGCGGCGACCGCCCCGGCCCGGGGTGCGCAGCCCAAGGAGACCTCGGTCAGCACCGGCCCCAAGCCCAAGAAGACCCCGGCGGCCCAGGCGGTGCCCTCCGAGCCCGCCGACACCACCTCCACCACCGCGGACGAGAAGCAGGAGAAGGCCACCGTCCTCAAGGGCATGGCCAAGGCCGTGGCCACGAACATGGACGCCTCCCTGTCCATGCCCACCGCCACCACCGTGCGCGACCTGCCGGCCAAGGTGCTGATCGACAACCGCGTGGTCATCAACAGCCACCTGGCCCGCACCCGCGGCGGCAAGGTCTCCTTCACCCACCTCATCGGCTACGCCGTGGTCCGCGCGCTCGCGGCCATGCCCTCGATGAACGTGACCTACGAGGAGCGCGACGGCAAGCCCACCATGGTGGAGCCGGCCCACGTGAACTTCGGCCTGGCCATCGACCTGCCCCGCCCGGACGGCACCCGCGCGCTCGTGGTCCCGAACGTGAAGGCCGCCGAGACCCTCGACTTCCGCGGCTTCTGGAAGGCGTACGACGACCTCGTCCAGCGCGCCCGCAAGAACAAGCTGACGATGGACGACTACGCCGGCACCACGGTCTCCCTGACCAACCCGGGCGGCATCGGCACCGTGCACTCGGTGCCCCGCCTGTCCCAGGGCCAGGCCGCCATCATCGGCGTCGGCGCGCTGACCTATCCGGCCGCCTTCCAGGGCGCCGCCGAGTCCACGCTGCACGACCTGGCGATCTCCAAGACGATCACCCTCACCTCCACGTACGACCACCGCGTGATCCAGGGCGCCGGCTCGGGCGAGTTCCTGAAGATCGTGCACGGCCTCCTGCTGGGCGAGGACGGCTTCTACGACGAGGTCTTCCACTCCCTGCGCATCCCCTACGAGCCCGTCCGCTGGGCCCAGGACGTGCAGGTGAACCCGGAGGAGCAGGTCGGCAAGGTCGCCCGCATCCAGCAGCTCATCCACGCATACCGGGACCGCGGCCACCTGCTGGCCAACGTGGACCCGCTCGAGTACTCGATGGCCTACCACCCGGACCTCGACATCCGCGAGCACGGGCTCACCCTGTGGGACCTGGACCGTCAGTGGCCCACCGGCGGCTTCGGCGGGGCGGGCAGCCTGACCCTGCGCAAGATCCTCGGCGTGCTGCGTGACGCGTACTGCCGCGCCATCGGCGTCGAGTACATGCACATCCAGGACCCGGCCGAGCGCGCCTGGTTGCAGGAGAAGCTCGAGCAGCCGTACGCCAAGCCCACCCGCGAGGAGCAGCTGCGCATCCTGGGCCGCCTCAACGCCGCGGAGGCGTTCGAGACGTTCCTGCAGACCAAGTACATCGGCCAGAAGCGCTTCTCCCTGGAGGGCGGCGAGTCCCTCATCCCGCTGCTGGACGGCATCCTCGGCGACGCCGCCGACGCCGGACTGGACGAGGTCGCCATCGGCATGGCGCACCGCGGTCGCCTGAACGTGCTCACCAACATCGCCGGCAAGACCTACAGCCAGGTCTTCCGCGAGTTCGAGGGGGCCACCCCGGGCGGCGCCTCGGGCTCGGGCGACGTGAAGTACCACATGGGCACCGAGGGCACCTTCGTGTCCGACGCCGGCAACAGCACCCGCGTGTATCTCGCCGCGAACCCCTCGCATCTGGAGGCTGTGGACCCGGTCCTCGAGGGCGTCGTGCGCGCCAAGCAGGACCGCCTCGATCTGGGTGGCCAGCGCCCGGACTCCTTCTCCGTGCTGCCGATCCTCGTGCACGGCGACGCGGCCTTCGCGGGCCAGGGCGTCGTGACCGAGGTCCTGCAGCTCTCGCAGCTGCCCGGCTACCGCACCGGCGGCACGATCCACGTGATCGTGAACAACCAGGTGGGCTTCACCACGCCGCCGACCCAGGCGCGCTCCGCGGTGTACTCCACCGACGTGGCCAAGACCATCCAGGCCCCGATCTTCCACGTCAACGGCGACGAGCCGGAGTCCGTGGTGCACGTGGCCCAGCTCGCCTTCGAGTACCGCCAGCGGTTCAACAAGGACGTCGTCATCGACCTCGTCTGCTACCGCCGCCGCGGCCACAACGAGGGCGACGACCCGTCGATGACGCAGCCGCGCATGTACAACCTCATCGAGCAGAAGCGCTCCACCCGCAAGCTGTACGTCGAGTCCCTCGTGGGCCGCGGCGACATCACGCAGGAGGAGGCGGACAGCGCCCTGAAGGACTACCAGCAGCAGCTGGAGCGGGTCTTCGCGGAGACCCACGAGGACGCGCCCGCCTCCGGCGGGGAGGGCCTCCGCCCGGCCGAGGACCGGGACGCGGCCCCGGAGGCGCCGGCGTCCACGGCCATCTCGGCCGAGACGCTGCGGGCCATCGGGCAGGCGCACATCGACGTGCCCGAGGGCTTTACGGTCCACCCCAAGCTCGCGGCCCTGCTCGAGCGCCGCGCCAAGATGGCCGTCGACGGCGGCATCGACTGGGGCTTCGCCGAGCTGGCGGCCTTCGGCTCGCTGCTCATGGAGGACGTGCCGGTCCGCCTGGCGGGCCAGGACTCCCAGCGCGGCACCTTCACGCAGCGCCACTCGGTGTTCCACGACCGGATCACCGGCGACACGTGGGCGCCGCTGAGGCACCTCTCCGAGGACCAGGCGAAGTTCTGGGTCTACAACTCGCTGCTGTCCGAGTACGCCGCCCTCGGCTTCGAGTACGGCTACTCCGTGGAGCGCTCCGACGCCCTCGTGCTGTGGGAGGCCCAGTTCGGCGACTTCGTGAACGGCGCGCAGACGATCATCGACGAGTTCATCTCCTCGGCCGATCAGAAGTGGTCGCAGACCTCGTCCGTGGTCCTGCTCCTCCCCCACGGCTACGAGGGACAGGGGCCGGACCACTCCTCCGCCCGCATCGAGCGCTTCCTGCAGATGTGCGCCGAGGACAACATGCGCGTGGTCAACCCCTCCACGGGCGCGAACCACTTCCACCTGCTGCGCGAGCACGCCTACGCCCGCCCGCGTCGGCCCCTCATCGTGTTCACCCCGAAGCAGCTGCTGCGCCTCAAGGCCGCCGCGAACTCGGTGGAGGACTTCACCGAGGGCGGCTTCCAGCCGGTCATCCCGGACGCCGGGGTGGACGCCAAGGACGTCACGCGCGTGGTGCTGGTCTCCGGCCGGCTGTACTACGACCTGCTCGCCCGCCGCGAGAAGTCCGGTGACACGTCCACCGCGATCGTGCGGGTGGAGCAGCTCTACCCGCTGCCGCTCGACGAGATCCGCAAGGCGCTCCGCGCCTACCCGGTCGCCGACGTCACCTGGGTGCAGGACGAGCCCGCGAACCAGGGCCCGTGGCCGTTCATGGCACTGAACCTCGTGCCGCAGCTCGACGGCCCCGTGACCCTCGTGTCCCGCCCGGCCTCGGCCGCGACCTCCGCGGGCACCAAGGGCCGCCACGACCAGGAGCTCAGCACGCTGCTGGACGCCGCCTTCGGCCGCTGACCCGGACCGACCCTGCGCCGCCGCCGCACCCTCCGGTGCGGCGGCGGCGCCGGATCGGCCGACGAAAGGACACACTGTGCATAACCGCCGGATCCGGATCGCCGCCGTCGGCGACCAGCTGCTGGCCGGTGCGGGCGACGCCCGCGCCATCGGCTGGTGGGGCCGCGTGCTCGCCCGCACCCAGGCCCCCGACGTGGAGCTGGAGAACTACGTGCTGGCCGTGCCGCACGAGACCACCGAGGACCTCAACGAGCGCTGGTGGGGCGAGGCCTCGCGGCGCTTCTCCGAGGAGACGGAGAACCGCCTCGTCGTGGCCCTGTCCGACGCGGACCTGGACCTGGAGGCCACCTCGACCGCCCGCTCGCGGCTGAACCTGGCCAACGTCCTGGACACCGCCTCGCAGCGGAACATCCCGGTGCTCGTGGTGGGCCCCACGCCCACCCTGGACGAGCAGCGCAACGCCCGGCTCGCCGAGCTCAACGCCGCCTACCTGGATGTGGCCGACCGGCGCAACCACGTGTACGTGGACACGTTCACCCCGCTGGTGGGACACGAGCAGTGGCGCGCGGACCTCGCCTCCGGCCAGGGCCGGCCGGGCCAGGCGGGCCACGGGCTCATCGCGTGGCTCGTGCTGCACCGGGGCTGGTACCAGTGGCTCGGTCTGCCTGAGCCCACGGCCTGATGTGACAGAATGGACCACCGACCGACTCGTTGAAGGGAGACGTCATGAGCAAGCGTGCACGCAAGCGTCGCGACCGCCGCAGGAACGGCGCCAACCACGGCAAGCGTCCCAACGCCTGATCCGCTGATCGGCGTCGCGGACCGGCCGGGTGCCACCCGGCGACCGCAGACCACGAAGGGCCGTCCCCTCAGGGGACGGCCCTTCGTCATCGTCGGGGCGCCCGATCGGGTGCCCACGGGTCCGCATGTCGCGGTGTCAGCCCCAGGTGACGGTCGTCGTCGAGATCTGGGTGATGCGGGTCATGATGGTGGCCCGCAGCTGCGCGGGCGCCTTCTCCTGGCAGCACCGACGCACCGCCGAGCGGATGAGCTCTTCGAGCTCCTTCTGGTGCCGGCAGTCCGGACACTCCGCCACGTGGGCGCGCACCTGCTCGATGTCCTCGGGCGTCAGGGCGCCGTCCAGGTACTGGTACAGCCGCTCCAGGGAGGCGTCCTGGGCGTCGCGGCACTCATGGCCGTGCTGGTCCGCGGTCATCGCGTGGCCTCCTTCGTGCTCGTCTCGGTCTGCTTCGTGCCGCCGCGCCCGGTCTTCTTCTTCGGCTGGGCCTTGATGCCGCGCGCGGCCGCGTAGTCCGCGAGGCGCTCGCGCAGCTGCTTGCGGCCGCGGTGCAGCCGCGACATGACGGTGCCGATCGGCACGTCGAGGATCTCGGCGATCTCCTTGTAGGCGAAGCCCTCCACGTCCGCGAAGTAGACGGCGAGCCGGAACTCCTCCGGGATCGCCTGCAGGGCGTCCTTCACCTGGGAGTCGGGCAGCCGGTCGAGGGCCTCCGTCTCGGCCGAGCGCAGGCCACCGGAGGTGTGCTCGGCGGCCCGGGCCATCTGCCAGTCCTCCACCTCAGGGTTGTCCGCCTCGAGGGGCTGGCGCTGCCGCTTGCGGTAGAGGTTGATGTACGTGTTCGTGAGGATCCGGTAGAGCCAGGCCTTGAGGTTGGTGCCGGGCCGGTACTGGTGGAACGAGGAGTAGGCCTTCGTGTACGCCTCCTGGACCAGGTCCTCGGCGTCCTGCGGGTTGCGCGTCATGCGCAGCGCAGCGGAGTACAACTGGTCCACGAACTCGAGGGCGTCACGCTCGAACCGGGCACGGCGCTGCTGTTCGGACTCGGCGGCGACGTCGATGTCGGCGCGGTCGTGCTCGGGGGCGTCCTCGGGCCGGGCGAATTCCGGCCGGCTGTTGTCAGTGCTCATCGCGGGCCAGTCTACGGTCCGGGAGGGATGCGTCAGCAGGGCGGCGCTCATGCGGGGCTCCTCTCCGGCTGCGGTCCGCGGCGAGCGGGACCGGTGCGCCGACACGGGTACGGGGTCGTCCAGTGGAGCGCCAGGAGCGTTCCAGGTATTCCCCCGCGACAGGCCGACCCCGGCCGACAGCCGCCGGATAGGCTGGTCCGGTGACCCGCCCCACGCGTGCCGC
>NZ_JASDCZ010000057.1:0-14166 GCF_030407635.1 Micrococcus sp. APC 4021 | reverse complement strand
CGCAGCGTCGATGGATCAGTTCCGCTCCTACGCGGCCCGCGGCGAGGGGGGCGTGGACGGGGACCTCGGGGGCGTGCGCGGCCAGGGCCGCGCGCAGGGCGGAGGTGTCCCGGCCCAGGAGCACCACCGCGCGGAGCCGGTGGGCGTGCGCGGCCACCAGCTCGTGATAGGTCACGCCCTTGGGCAGGCCGCCGGCCAGCCACACCACGGAGCTGAACGCCGCCAGCGACGCGTCCGCGGCGTGGGGGTTCGTCGCCTTGGAGTCGTTGACCCACATGACGTCGCGTGAGGTGGCCACGAGCTGGATGCGGTGCTCTCCGCGGTCGTAGGAGCGCAGGCCCTCGGCCACGGCCGCGGGGCTCACCCCGACGGCCCGGGTCAGCGCCGCCGCGGCGGCCGCGTTGGCCACGGTGTGGCGCGGCGCCACCGGGCCCAGGTCGGCGCGCTCGGCCAGGGCGATCGCCTCGTGGCGCCGGTTGTCCAGGAACGCACGGTCCACGAGGATCCCGTCCACGACGCCGATGTCGGACAGGCCCGGGGTGTCCGTGGTGAAGCCGATCGCGCGGCAGCCCTCCTGGACGTCCGCGCGCTCCACGAGGGTGCGGGTCAGCGGGTCCTGCTCGTTGAACACGCAGGCCACCCGCGTGTTCGCATACACCTTGCCCTTGGCGGCGGCGTACTCCTCCATCGAGCCGTGCCAGTCCACGTGGTCCTCGGCCAGGTTCAGCACCGCAGACGACGCCGGGGCCAGGCCGTGCGTCCAGTGCAGCTGGAAGCTGGAGAGCTCGAGGGCGAGCACGTCGAAGCCCTGCGGGTCGCGGATCGCGTCGAGCACGGGGGTGCCGACGTTGCCGCAGGCCACCGCCCGGCGCCCGTCGGCCCGCAGGATGGCCTCGACCATCGTCACGGTCGTCGTCTTGCCGTTCGTGCCCGTCAGGCACACCCAGTCGGCGGTCTTCCGGCCGGCGCGCTCGCGCAGCCGCCAGGCGAGTTCGACGTCGGACCAGATCGGCAGGCCCGCCGCGTGGGCGGCCATCAGCAGCGGCTGGTCCGGCCGCCAGCCCGGGGAGGTCACGACGAGGTCCGCGGCGGCGCCGTCGACCTCGGGCAGCGCCTGCGTGGCCGCCCGGTCCAGCAGGACCTCGCGGACCCCCACGATCCGCAGGGTCTCGGCGCGCGCCCGGTTCTCCGGCCCGTCATCGCCTTCCACCACCACGACGGCGGCGCCCAGCTCGGCCAGGGTGTCGGCCACGGAGAAGCCGGTGAGGCCCAGGCCCGTGACGACGACACGCAGGCCGGCCCACCCCGGAGCGTCCCAGGACGTGAGGTCGGCGGTGCGGGCGGTGTCGGCGCGGGGCCGGCGCACCGGTGCGGGCGCGGCGTCGGACGCGGGGCCGGTCACGGGGTCACCCCCGCGAGGCCGCCCTGGCGGATGAGCCAGTCGCCGTAGAAGATCGCGAGCCCCACGGTGACGCACATCAGGGACAGCAGCCAGAAGCGGACCACGACGGTCACCTCGGCCCAGCCCTTGAGCTCGAAGTGGTGCTGCAGCGGCGCCATGAGGAACACGCGCTTGCCGCCGGAGACCTTGAACCAGCCCACCTGGATGATGACGGAGAGGGTGATCGCGACCATGAGGCCGGCCAGCACGGCCACCAGGATCTCGGTGCGCGTGAAGATCGCGAAGCCGGCCAGGGCGCCGCCCAGGCCCAGGGAGCCGGTGTCCCCCATGAAGATCTTGGCCGGGGAGGTGTTCCACCAGAGGAAGCCCAGCAGGCTGCCCGTGAGGATCGCCGCGAGCAGGGCGAGGTCCATGGGGTCGCGGACCTCGTAGCAGCCGCGGGTGCCCTCGAGCGCGCAGGACTGGCTCGACTGGAAGAGCGATATCAGGACGTAGGCGCCCGTGATCATGGCGGTGGCGCCCGTGGCGAGCCCGTCGAGGCCATCCGTGAGGTTCACGGCGTTCGTGGTGGCGGTGGTGATGAGGTTCGACCAGATCACGAACAGGATGACGCCGATCGCGGGTCCGGCGAAGGCCAGGTCGAGCCACGGGATGTCCCGGGCGAAGGAGATCGCCGTCGAGGCGGGGGTCAGGCCCCGCTCGTCCGGGAAGTTCAGGGCGAGGACCGCGAAGGCGGTGCCGATCAGGGCCTGGAGGATGATCTTGCCGCGCGGCGTCAGGCCGAGCGAGCGCTGCTTCGTGATCTTCGTGAAGTCGTCCACGAAACCGACGAAGGCCATGCCCACCGTGAGCAGCAGCAGGATCAGGCCGGAGGCCGTGGGCCCGCCGAAGTCGACGCCGAACACCGCGAGCAGCCCGTGGGTGATCAGGTACGCCAGCACCAGGGAGCCGATGATGACCGCGCCGCCCATCGTGGGCGTGCCGCGCTTGGTCTTGTGGGTGGTCGGGCCGTCGTCGCGGACGAACTGGCCGTATCCGCGCTTGACGAGGAACCTGATGAACAGCGGGGTGCCGACGGCCGAGAGGACCAGGCCGAGCACGCCGCCGATGAGCAGTCCGATCACGGTCGGGACTCCTTCGGGGAGGCGGAGGGGGCGGCGACGGCGTCGGCCGTGGCGAGGCGCTCGCCGAGGGCCGCGAGCCCGACGCCGTTGGAGGACTTGACGAGGACGAGGTCGCCGGGGCGCAGGTGCTCGGCGAGGAACGCCTCGGCCTGCGCGGCGTCGTCGACGAAGTGCGCCTCCTCGCCCCAGCTGCCCTCGTTGAGGGCGCCGATGTAGAGCGGCCGGGCTCCGGCGCCCACCACCAGCAGCTGGGCGATGTTCAGGCGCACCACGGACTCGCCCACGAGGGTGTGCTCACGGACGCGGGCATCGCCGAGCTCGAGCATCTCCCCCAGGACGGCCCAGGTGCGGCGGCCGCTGGAGCGGCCGAGGGTGGCCAGCGTCCGCAGCGCGGCGCGCATGGACTCGGGGTTGGCGTTGTACGCGTCGTTGATGATCGTGACGCCGTCCGCGCGGTCGGTGCGCTCCATCCGGAAGCGGCTGGCGGGCCCGAGCCCGTCGAGACCACGGGCGATCTCGGCCGGGTCCATGCCGGCGGCGTGGGCGGCCGCGGCGGCGGCCAGCACGTTGTGCACGTGGTGCAGGCCGGTCAGTCCGGAGGCGACCGGATGCCGCACGGCGGCCTCATCCGTCCCGACCTGCAGGTCGAAGACGGGGCGCTCCTGGTCGTCGGCTCGCACGTCCCGTGCGGCGACGAGTCCCGACGCGCGGCCGGCGGCCACGTCCTCGGCCGCGCGGGCGACGCCCCGCTCGTCCGCGGTGAACCAGGTGATCGGGGCGGCGGTCCGTGCCGCCATGCCGGCGACACGCTCGTCGTCGAGGTTGAGGACGGCGACGCCCTCGGGGCCGAGGGCCTCCACGAGCTCGCCCTTGGTGCGCGCGATGTTCGCCACGCCGCCGAAGCTGCCCGCATGGGCGGTGCCCACCATGAGCACGACGCCGATGTCCGGGCGCACGATGTCGCAGAGGTACGCGATGTTGCCGACGTGGTCCGCGCCCATCTCGACCACGAGGAAGCGCGTGTCCAGCTCCGCCCGGAACACCGTGAGCGGCACGCCGACCTCGCCGTTGTACGAGCCGACCGGTGCGACGGTGGGGCCCTGGGTGGCCAGCAGGGCAGCGAGCAGGTCCTTGGTGGTGGTCTTGCCGGCCGAGCCGGTGATGCCGATGACGGTGGTCGGGGAGTGCCCCCGGACGCGGCGCACGACCTCCCGGGCGAGCGCGCCCATCGCGAGCACGGCGTCCTCGACGATGATCGCCGGGTGCGCGGCGCCGTCGGGGGCGTGCGTGGCGCGCTCGGCGAGCACGGCGGCGGCGCCGGCACCCAGCGCGGCGTCGATGAAGTCGTGGCCGTCGGCGCGCTCCCCCGGCTTCGCCACGTAGAGCGTGCCCTCGGCGGTGACCTCCCGCGAGTCGGGGGTGACGTGCACCAGCACGGTGGCGGGGTCGAGGGTGGCCGAGAGCGTGCCGGACACGGCCTCGGCGATCTGGGCTGCGGTGAGAGCGATCATGACTCGATGACCTTACCCTCGCGGGCGGGGCCGGAGCCCGAGGCGGAGGCCGCCGCGACACGGGCGGCCAGGGCCTCGCGCAGGGCCACCCGGTCGTCCAGCGGGACGAGCTCGCCGTCGTAGTCCATCGTGGTCTCGTGCCCGCGGCCGGCCAGGAGGATGCCGTCCTGCGGCCCCGCCAGCTCCACGGCGCGGCGGATGGCCGTGGCACGGTCGGCCACCTCCTCGATCACGACCGTGCGGCCCTCCTCCCGCGCGATGCGGTCGGCCTCGGCGCGGGCGCCGGCGAGGATGTGGGCGCGGATCGGGGCCGGGTCCTCCGAGTGGGGGGTGTCGTCGGTGACGATCAGCACATCCGCCGCCCGGGCCGCGATCGCGCCCATCACGGGCCGCTTGTCACGGTCACGGTCGCCGGCGGAGCCGAACACGATCAGGGTGCGGCCGCGCGTCCCGGCCGCCGCCCGGGCGTCGGCGAGGGAGCGCAGCGCCTGGACCATGCCGTCCGGGTTGTGCGCGAAGTCGACGACGGCGTCCGGCTCGCGGCCCACGACCTCCATCCGCCCCGGGACGGCGGCAGCCAGAGGGCCCTCCCCCGCGGGCACGTCCAGGACCGCGGCGAGCGCGTCCAGGTGCTCCTCCCCCACGGCGTGCAGCACGAGCAGAACCGCGAGGGCCGCGTTGGCCACGTTGAAGCGGCCCGGCAGACCGACGGAGGCCCGCAGCTCCCGGCCCGTGGCCGCGTGGCGCAGCGTGAAGCGGTGGCCGAGGCCGTCCGGCGCGAGCTCGGCGACCTCCCAGTCCGCCCGGAGGCCGGGGTCGTGTTCGGCCAGGGCGCCCGGCGTCGGCGCGGCCGGCCCGAGGGCGAGCGTGGTGACGGGAGCGCCGGCGGCCCGGGCCATGGCGACGCCCCAGCGGGGCCCCTCGCCGCCGTCGAGCGTGATGACGGCGTGGTCGGTGCGAGCGGGGTCGAACAGACCGGCCTTGGCCGCGAAGTACTCCTGCATCGAGCCGTGCATGTCCAGGTGGTCCTGGGTCAGGTTGGTGAACCCGGCCACCGCGTAGCGCAGGCCGGCGATCCGCTGGTACGCCACGGCGTGGGAGGAGACCTCCATGACGGCGGTGTCCACCTCCTCCTCGCGCATGAGCGCCATGAGGGCGTGCAGCTGGGTGGCCTCGGGCGTGGTGAGCGTGGAGGGGACCTCCCGCTCCCCCGCGCGGATCAGGATCGTGCCCACGATGCCCGACCGGCGCCCCAGGGCCTCGAGCAGGGCGGCGGCGAGGAAGCTCGTGGTGGTCTTGCCGTTGGTGCCGGTCACGCCGAGCAGGCGCGGGCCGGTGTCGCCCCCGCCGCCGTAGACGCGGGCCGCCACGGTGCCGGCGGCGGTGCGCACGGCGTCGACCTCGAGCACCGGGACGTCGGCCAGGCCCTGCTCCGCCAGGAGCGCGCGGCCCGCCGCGTCCGTCAGGACGCCGACGGCGCCGGCCTCCAGCGCCGTGGCCGCGAACGCCGCGCCGTGGGCGCGCGCCCCCGGAACGGCGACGTAGAGGTCGCCCGGGCGCACGACACGCGAGTCGAGGCTGACCCCCGTGACGCCGTCGGCCGGGGCCGCGCCGTGGACGTGGGCCGCGATCCCCGCCTCGGCCAGCGCCTGTGCGAGGGCGGGCCAGGCCGCGGCGGGGGTGTGGGAGGGCCGGAAGGCGGCGTCCTGCTGGGCCGGGGTCAGCTGCGCAGGGGGGTCGCTCGGAGTGGTCATGGGGGTGCTCCTGGGGTGCTCGGGGCCGGAGGCGTGGGTCACCACGGCCGGTCCTGCGGATCGTCCACGAAGACGCGGTAGTCGTTCGGCTCGGCTCCGGTGGCGGGCACGTCCGCCTGGCGGAGCATGTACTCCATGATCGTGGCGGCCGCGACGGACACGTCTCGGGAGCCCTGCTTCGACGGCGGCCGATGCATGGACACGGACACCACGAAGCGGGGGTCGTCGAGCGGGGCGACGGCGGTGAAGCCGAGGTTGTAGCCGTCGTACGTGCCGGTGTCGCTCGCGGCCTCGGCGGTGGAGGACTTGCCGCCCACGCGATACCCGGGGATCGCGGCGGCCTTGCTGGTGCCCTGCGTCACGACGGTCTCCATCATGCGGAGCATCTGCGCCGCCGTCTCCTCGGAGACCACGCGGTGGGGCTCCGCGGACGACTCCCAGCGCTTCTCCGCGCCGTCGCCGTCCACCGTGGCGTCGATCAGCCGGGCCGGGATCAGCACGCCGCCGTTGGCGAGGGCCTGGTACATCTGGGCGGTGTGCAGGGTGGTCTGGGTGTAGCCCTGGCCGAAGGCCGTGGTCAGGCGCTGGCGGCCGTCCCACTGTTCGGGCGGGACGAGGACGCTGCCCGCCTGCTGCGGCAGGCCGAGGTCGATGGGCTGGCCGACCCCGAAGGAGCGCATGTACTCGTAGCGCTGCTCGTCCGTGATCTTCTCGGCGATCTGCACCGTGCCCGTGTTGTAGGAGCGCGCGTAGATGCCTGCCACGGTCATGTCGAACGTCGGGTGCGGGGAGAAGTCCCGGATGGTCTGCCCGTCGAAGTCCTGGCTGCCGGGGACGGTGAAGCCGTCCGTGGCGGTGACCTTCCCGGCGTCGACGGCGGCCGCGATCGGCAGCGCCTTGCCCGTGGAGCCCGGCTCGTACGGGGTGCTCATCACGGTGGAGGTGCGGAAGTTCCCCTCGGTGGCGTCGGGGTCGGCGGGGTCCACCGTGGTGGAGTCCGCCATGACGATCACGTCGCCCGTCTTCACGTCCATCACGACGGCGTTCGCCCACTCCGCCTCGTACTCGGCGGCGAGGGCGCCGAGGGTCTCCTGCGCGAACCACTGGGCGTCCTTGTCCACGGTCAGGCGC
Source organism: Micrococcus sp. APC 4021 (assembly GCF_030407635.1). Taxonomy (NCBI): domain Bacteria; kingdom Bacillati; phylum Actinomycetota; class Actinomycetes; order Micrococcales; family Micrococcaceae; genus Micrococcus; species Micrococcus sp. APC 4021. Next base: position 7,244 of record NZ_JASDCZ010000057.1, on the reverse strand, counting down.
AGGTCGGCGCCGTCCACGGCCGGAACCTCCTCGAGCGGGGCGTTGGGGATGCGGATGCCGTCTGCGCCCACCTCGAACGTGCGGGTGCCCGGGGTGCCGGTCATGACGTCGTCCTGGCTGAGCTCGAGGCCCTCGAGGGCGGTGCCGTCGCCACCCATGAAGCCGATGATGCTGCCGGCGACCGACCCGTTCGGGTAGGTGCGGCGGTCCACCGCCTCGGAGAGCAGGCCCGGCACGTTGAGGGCCATGGCCGCATCCCGCACCTCCGGGGTCACGGAGCGACGCACCACGGCGTACGGGCGGGAGCCGATGGTGGCCTCGCGCACCTCCTCCTCCGACATGCCGAGCACCTCGGCCAGGCTGGCCAGGCGGGAGTCCACGTCCACCAGCACGGTCTCCCGGGCCTCGCGGTCCCATTCGTTGAAGTCCTTGACGAGGCGCTGGTCCACGACGATGTCGTAGCGGCGCACGCTGGCGGCCAGCACGTCGCCGTCGCGGTCCAGGATGGACCCGCGCTGCGGCAGGGTCTCCTGGTGTGTCAGGCGCTGGTCCATGGCCGCCGCGGCCTGCCCCGTGGGGTCGATGCCCTGCACGTAGACGAGCCGCAGTGCGAGCCCGCCGAGCAGGACGAAGACGAGCAGGAGAAGGATGCGGGTGCGCACGGCGGGGTGCCCGGGAGCGGGCCCGACCGTCGATCCGCCGCGGGGAAGGTGCGAGGCGGGACGGTCGATCAACGGTCGGCGGCGTCCTGGTCGGGGGCGGCGGAGGCGTCCTCGCCGCCGAGGGTGCGCGGTCCCTCGATCTCGTCCTGGCCGTCGCCGGCCGTCCCCTGGCGGACCGCGTCCGCGTCCGCCGGCGGCGCGACGTAGGTGGCGGAGATGTCGCCGTCCTGGGCCGCCTGGGCCTCGCCGCTGAACTGGCCCGTGCCCGCGTCCACGGAGGCGGTGCCGGCGGGGGCGACCATCCCGAGGGCGTCGGCGCGCGCGGCCAGGTTCTGCGGCGCCTCGAGGTGGCCCACCTGTTCGGCCAGCCGCTCATTGGTCTCGGTGACGGCCTGCTGCTCCTGGCGCAGGTCCAGGAGGGCGTACTGCCGGTTGGACATCGTGATGTTCATGACGAGCACCGCCGCGAGCGCGGCGAGCACCACGAGGACGCACAGCACGGTCACCCCGGAGCGGGATCGGGGCAGCGGGGCGGGCACCACCGAGAGCGGCGTGCGCTCCTGCGGAGTCGGCCGCGCAGGGGCGACGGGGGTCGACCCGGGGCGCAGCGACTCTGCGATCCGTGCGTGTGCGGCCATGCTCATCTCCTCGTGCAGCGTCATGCCGTGGTCCTGGACGTCCTGATCTTCTCAACCGCACGCACTCTCGCGGAGGAGGCGCGACGGTTCTCGGAGATTTCTTCTTCGGTGGGCTTCTCGGTGCCGCGGGTGAGCACCCGCACCACGGGTTCGTGCTCCTCCAGCACCACTGGGAACCCCGGGGGCGCCGTGGACGTGGCCCACGCGCTCAGGTGCCGCTTCGTGATGCGGTCTTCGAGGGAGTGGTAGCTCATCACCACGAGGCGCCCGCCCACGTGGAGGGCGTCGAGGATGGCGGGCACGGCGGCGTCGAGGATGTCGAGCTCCTCGTTCACGGCGATGCGCAGGGCCTGGAAGGTGCGCTTGGCCGGGTGCCCGCCGGTTGCCCCCGCGGCGACGGGGACGGCCGAGCGGATCACCTCGACGAGGCGGCCGGTGGTCTCGATGGGGGCCTCGTCGCGGGCCCGGACGATGGCCCGTGCGATGGGGCCGGCGAAGCGCTCCTCGCCGTCGCGACGGATGATGCGGCGCAGCTCCTGCTCGTCCAGCTCCGCCACGAGCGTCGCGGCGGAGCGCTCGGCGGTGTCGTCCATGCGCATGTCCAGCGGAGCGTCGTAGGAGTAGGCGAAGCCGCGCTCCCGGTCGTCCAGCTGGTAGGAGGACACACCGAGGTCGTAGAGCGCGGCGTCGACCTTCGTGACGCCCGCGGCGGCCATGGCCTCGGGCACCCGGTCGTAGGTGCCGTGGAAGGGGATCAGGCGCTCGGCGAGGGGGCCGAGGCGCTCGACGGCCATGGCCTGGGCGTGGACGTCGCGGTCGATGCCGATGACGCGCAGGTGGGGGAACCGGGTCAGCAGGGCCTCGGTGTGCCCGCCCATGCCCAGCGTGCCGTCGACGGCGACGGGCGTACGGCCGGCCTCGAGCGCGGCCTGGACGGCGGGGGCGAGGAGGTCGACGACGCGGTCCCGCATCACGGGCAGGTGGCGGTCCTCGGGGCGCGGCTGGCCTGCGTCCACTCTCGACCTCCTGCTCACATCGCGGTCCTGGCGGACCTCGGGCGGGATCCCCATCCGTCCGCCGCCGCGCCTGGCCCAGGGGAAGACGGGTCAGGTGCGGCGGCGTCGGCTGGAGGTCTCGCTCGAGGTCGGGTGGTCATGGTCAGAAGACGCCGGGCAGGACGTCCTCGTCGGTCTCGGAGAAGGCGGCTTCCTGCTCGGCGAGGTAGGTGTTCCAGGACTCCGAGTCCCAGATCTCCACTCGCGTCCCCGCGCCGATCACGGTCACGTCCCGGTCCAGCCCCGCGTACTGTCGCAGCGGCGCCGGCACGGTCACCCGACCCTGCTTGTCCGGGACCTCGTCCGACGCCCCCGAGAGGAAGACGCGGATGTAGTCACGGGCCTGGCGGGAGGACAGTGGAGCCGACCTCATCTGCTCGTGGACCCGCTCGAACTCACGAGCGCTGAACACGTAGATGCAGCGCTCCTGACCCCGGGTCAGGACCAGCCCCTCCGCCAGCTCCTCGCGGAACTTGGCGGGGAGGATCAGCCGGGACTTCTCGTCGAGCCGGGGGGTGTACGTGCCCAAGAACACGGCAGACCCCCTGGCTCGTCAAGCGGTCCCTCCCGACCAAGGTCGGGACCCATGCTCTCTCCTTCCCTCCACATTACCCCACTTCCCTCCACCATCAACCCCGGACGCGGGTCCCGGCGCCACGGGCGTGTCGAGGCCCCCCGAGTCCGGCGCGCCATCCCGCGGGTCCCGGGGCCGGCGTCGCCGTGGAGGGACGTGGAGGACCGGTGGGCCCCGGTGGAGGGCCGCGGCGACGACGGAGCCTCGGGCAGCGGAAAGGCCCCGATCCGGAGCGGATCGGGGCCTGGAGTGGAGGATAGTGGGGGCCCGGCGGGCCAGGCGCTCAGTCGCCTCCGGCGCGCCGCTCGTCCCAGCGCCGCTCGAGGCGGCCCATGAAGTCGCCGCCTCCCTGCCGTCGCGGTGCGCCCGACCGGCGGGCCTCCGGGCCCGAGGCCCCGGAGGCGACAGCGCGCGGCCGCGTGGTCAGCAGGAAGATGCCGGCCCCGATGACGACGACGCCGAGCACGCCCAGGAGGATCGCGTGGTTGGCGACCCCGAGGACCACGACGAGCAGCCCGACCACGGCGAGGACGGCCCCGGCCACGACGCGACCCACGGGCAGCCGATGCCGCCCCGTGTCCGCCATCTGGGTGGCCAGCCGGGGGTCCTCGGTGCGCAGCTGCTGCTCCAGCTGGTCCAGCATCCGCTGCTCATGCTCTGAGAGGGGCATGGCGACTCCTTCGAACGCGGCCTCCGACACCTCCGGGACCGGGAGGGGACGCCCGCGCGTCCGACTTGCCCTCCAGGATAGGACCTGCCGCCCCACCCTAGCCAGGTGGCGACGTCGCCGGCCCCGGAACCCCTCACTCCCGGTCCGGGCCTCCGGGGCCCGGCCGCGGCGCGTCCCGGCGGGCGTCGGCGCGGGCCTCGCGGCGACCCAGCAGCGACGCCGGCCGCACGGCCGCCGTCGGGAAGCGCCGGGCGACGGCGTCCAGGGCGGCCTCGGCACCGGCCCAGTCGCCCGCCTCCGACGCCTCGCCCTCCGTCCCCCAGGCGGGACCGCCGAAGAGCGCCTCCTGGGCCGGGGGCTGATCGGCCTCGTCCCCGAGGCGCTCGGCGCGCACGCCCACGAGCCGGACCGGATGCGGCCGTTCGGCGTGCAGCTCGCGGACGAGTCGCCGCGCCGGGCCGAGGAGGTCGTGGCCCGTGGCGGTCGGCCGGGCGAGGCGGGCGGTGCGGCTGCGGACCGACCCGTCCGGCGCCTTGAGGCGGACTGTGACCGCGCCGGCGGTGGCCTGCTCCGCACGCAGCCGGGCCGCGACCCGGTGGCACAGGCGCAGGACCTCCGGGTCGACGCCCGCGACGTCGACGGGGTCGACGTCGAAGGTGTGGTCCGCACCGATGCTGCGGGCCGCCGGGCGCGGGGCGACGGGACGCGGGTCGATGCCCCGGGCGAGCGACGCCCACTCCCGGCCGGCGGCCCCGAACGACGCCTCCAGTCGCGCGGGGTCCACCCGGGCGAGGTCGCCGATGGTCGCCACCCCCCGCCGGGCGAGCCGCTCGGCCGCCTTGGGGCCCACGCCCCACAGCCGGCCCACGGGCAGCGGATGGAGGAAGTCCAGGGTGCGCTCCGGCGGCACGATCAGCAGGCCGTCGGGCTTGGCCGCGGTGGACGCCGTCTTGGCCACGAACTTCACGGCCGAGCCGCCCACGGTGCACGGCAGCCCCAGCGCGGAGCGGACGCGCTCCCGGATCAGGTGGCCGATGTGCTCGGGCGGGCCGAGCCGACGGCGCGCGCCGGCGACGTCGAGGAACGCCTCGTCCACGCTGAGCTGCTCCATCACGGGGGTCACGTCCGCGAGCACGGCCATCACCTCGGCGGAGACGGCCCGGTAGAGCTGCTGGCGCGGCGGGATGACCACGAGGGGCGGGCACAGGGCGCGGGCGTGCGCCAGGGGCATCGCCGAGCGGACCCCGTAGGCCCGCGCCGCGTACGAGGCGGAGAGCACCACGGACCGGCCGCTCGGGGCGGCGACGGCGGCGGGACGCCCCTCGAGGTCGGGCCGTTCGCGCAGCTCGACGGACAGGAAGAACGCGTCCATGTCCACGTGGAGGATCGTCGCCTCATCGCGGGGTGCAGCGGGCGCGGTCTCGGACATGGACCGAGCCTATCCGGGACCGGCGATCCGTCGCGCGGCGCGGCTAGGGTGGGGCCATGCCCGCCGACGTCGCCGTCCCCCGCCCCCGTCCCGCCGACCAGGACCGCTTCCGCGCCGCCGTCGCCGACGCCCTCGACCGCCTGCTGGCGGAGCACCGGGACCTCGCCCGGGACGTCCACCCGCTGACCGCGCCCCTCGTGGACGCGATCGCGGACCTGACCGCGGGCGGCAAGCGCCTGCGCGCCGTCCTGGCCTGGCTCGGCTGGCGGGCGGCCGGTGGCGAGGCGGAGGACCCCCGCATCGCCGAGGCGGGGGCGGCGTTCGAGCTGTTCCAGGCCGCGGCGCTGATCCACGACGACATCCTGGACCGCTCGGACACCCGCCGCGGGATGCCCAGCGTGCACCGCCGCTTCGAGTCCCTCCACCGGGAGGCGGGCTGGCGGCACGCCGCGGAGCACTTCGGCGTCTCCGCCGCGATCCTCGCCGGCGACGTCGCGCTGGGGATGAGCGAGACGGCCTTCGCGCGCGTGCTCGCCGGCACGCCCCGGGAGGACCGGGCGCGGGTCGAGCTCGAGCGGATGCGCTTCGGCGTGATGGCGGGTCAGTACCTCGACGTGGTGGCCGAGATGGCCCCGGCGGCGCGCGACGCCCGCGAGGCCGAGGCGGCCGCCGAGGCGGTGGTGGAGCACAAGTCGGCGCGCTATTCGGCGGTGCACCCGCTCGCCCTCGGGGGGCTGCTGGCGGGGGCGGACGACGGGCTGGTGACCGCGTTCGCCCGGGTGTCGCTGCCGTTCGGCATGGCCTTCCAGTACCGGGACGACCTGCTCGGCGTGTTCGGCGACCCGGCGACCACGGGCAAGCCCGCGGGCGACGACCTGCGGGAGGGCAAGCAGACCGTGCTCATCGCCCGCGCCGTCGAGCTGCTCGCCCCGGACGAGGCCGCCGCGCTCGACGCGGACCTCGGCGACCCGGACCTCGGTGCGGACCGGGTGGCCCACTGGCAGGGCGTCCTCGAGGCGTGCGGCGCGCGCCGGGCCGTCGAAGAGCGGGTCGCGGCGCTCTCGCACGAGGCGGCCGGGGCCGTGGCGGGCCTGCTCGCGCACGGCGTCCCCGAGGACGTCAGCGCCGAGCTCACGCAGCTGATCGACGCCTACACGTCGCGCCGCCACTGAGCGGCACGGACCCCGCGGGCTAAGGCCGCCCGCGGGGCCGGCTCACCAGGCCAGGGCCTGGGCGCGACGCCGGATCTCGGTCTTCCGGCCGTCCCGGAGTGCGTCGATGGGCCGGCCGGGCAACGACTCGTCCTCGGTGAACAGCCAACGGAGGGCCTCCTCGTCGGAGAAGCCGGCGTCGGCCAGCAGCACGAGCGTGCCCTGCAGGGAGTCGAGCACGCCGGTCTCGGTGAGGAACAGGGCCGGCACGGACCGCACCGCGGGCTCGGGACGACGCACGGCCAGCAGGCGGCGATCATGCACGAGGTTGTGGACGCGGGTCACGCGCTGGTCGAGGTGCTCCGCCACGTCGGGCACGGAGAGCCACTCGCCCACGAGGGCGTCGAGCTCGGCGGGGATCGCGTCAGCGGGGACCGGGGTGTCGGAGGAAGTGGTGCTCACAGGCGCCAGCCTACGTGGCCGCCGACGGGCCCGGCCCATCGCGCCCCGGACGGCATAGATCTCAGTATGGTCACGAAGATCACATTCCGATAACATCGCCGAGGCTCCATGGCCGGGCGCCGACGTCGTCGGTCGACCGCGGGGGCCACGGGTCCCACCCGTCACTTCCCCGTCGTGTTCCATCCATCCGATCCGATGCCGAGGTCTGCCGTGCCCCACACCCCCGTCCGCTCCCGCTGCCTGCGCTCCGTCCTGACCGGCGGCGCGGTGCCCCTGCTGCTGCTCACCGGTCTGCCCGCCCAGGCCCACGCCCAGGAGGCGGCGGTGCACACCGTGCGCCCGGGCGACTCCCTCACCCGGATCTCGGCCGCCCGCGGCGTCTCCGTCGCCGACCTGCTGCGGTTCAACGGCCTGGGCCTGGAGACCGTGCTCTACCCGGGTGACGAGCTCCGCCTGACCGGCGCGGCGGCCCCGGCCCCGGCCGCGGGGACCTACACGGTGCAGCCGAACGACGGGTGGTGGGTCATCGCCCGCCGCACCGGCGTCTCCGCCGCGCAGCTGCAGCGGCTCAACGGCATGAGCGCGTCGAGCATGCTCCACCCG